>CBHRAM010000371.1:0-3686 GCA_966076165.1 uncultured Chitinophagaceae bacterium | reverse complement strand
CCTGTTTTTGGCAGGTTCTCCGATACAAAGCCCAGCATGGTTGGCCAGAAATAACAAACCCCCATACCAAATACGATGGCACCTACAAAGAGCATATTGCCGGAACTATGTCCTAACAGGTATAAACCTGCCGCCGCCAGTATAGCCGAGATCAGCAAAACACCGGTGGGCGATAAACGATGCACTACCGGGCCCGCAAATCCGCGGCCGATCACCATGATACCGGTTTCGATCGTTAATAAGAGGATGGCATTGTCTGATACATTCTTTAACAATACATCGATCCACTGACCGGTAAACAATTCTGTGATGGCTGTTCCGAACATGAGTATGATCATGCAGATAAACAGGGGGTTGAGCAGGGCTTTATACATTCCCGCAGAAGAAACACCACTGGCCACCCTTTCGGTAACCGGGAAACTGAGTTTGCTGAACAGGAAACCATAGATCAGGGTAGGGATGGCCATTAAGCCTACCTGCACCTGCCAGCCGATACCGGCTTTATCCAGGAAGTACACCAATAAAGTACCGATCACAATACCACCAGGGAACCAGAGGTGAAAGTGATTGAGTTTAGTGGTCTTATTATCTGAGTAGATAGTAGCCACCAACGGGTTACAGGCAGCTTCAACCGTACCGTTGGCTATACCAATACAAAGTGTTGAGATAAACAGGCTCCAGTAACCATCTGCAAAAATGGTAAGCAGGATGCCTAAGAGATGAAATACAAATGCAACGATCAGCAACCTTTTCATTCCAATGATATCAACCACGATACCACCAATGATCACGGCAAGGGGAAAGCCCCAGAATGCAGTGGCAGCAATAGATCCCAACTGGGCTGCATCTAAATGAAACTGGACGCCTAAGCGTCCGAGTATTCCGGCTCTGATACCGAAAGAAAGAGATGTTACTAATAATGCCAGGCAGCTGGCAACAAATAATTGGCTACGTTGAGGGGTAGTCTGCATGCGGTTAGGGTTTATATGGAAAACAATCAGTGGTTAAATGTAATTTTTTATTTTTAAACCCGGATTGATAAAATCGACAGAACATCAAATTTTTTTATCAGCTTTACAACCCATTGTGTCTTCTAGACGCATGCCATCAAATTATCTTTGGAAATTCATAAAAAAGTACAAATCCATGAACCGTAAACTCAGAATGGGTATGGTAGGTGGGGGCAAGGATGCCTTTATCGGAGCCATACACCGCCTCGCCGCCAATATGGACGGCCTTATCGAAATCGTATGTGGTGCCTTAAGCATCAACCCCGAAGTAGCCAAAGCCTCTGGCGAAATGTTGTTTCTTTCTCCCGACAGGACCTATCTCACTTTTGAAGAGATGATCACCAAAGAAAGTCAACTGCCTGCTGATAAGCGTATGGATTTTGTAACCATTGTTACCCCCAACTTCGCTCACTTTGCACCCGCCATGATGGCCCTGGAGCATGGTTTTAATGTGGTGATAGAAAAGCCCATGACATTCACTCTGGACGAGGCTAAACAATTAAAAAAGAAAGTAGAAGAAACCGGCCTTACCCTTTGTCTTACCCATACGTATTCAGGTTATCCCATGGTAAAACAGGCCAAAGCCATGGTACAGGGCGGTGTTTTCGGAAAGATCAGAAAGGTTTGGGTGGAATATCCGCAGGGTTGGCTGAGCAAACTTTCCGAAAGAGAAGGCAATGCACAGGCTGCCTGGAGAACCGACCCCAAAAAATCGGGCAAAGCCGGTTGTATGGGCGATATCGGAACACATGCTGCGCATTTATCTGAATATATTACCGGTTCCAAGATCACCCATCTCTGTGCCGACCTGAATGTGATGGTACCCGGCCGAGCTCTGGATGATGATGGCAACGTGTTGCTGAAATTTGATAACGGCGCTGCCGGTGTATTAATGGCATCGCAGGTAGCTGCCGGCGAAGAGAATGCTTTGAAGATCCGCATCTATGGAGAGAACGGTGGCCTTGAATGGGCACAACATGAACCCAATACCTTATTGGTAAAATGGCTTGACCAACCTACACAGATCTTGCGCGCCGGTGGTAACTACGGAGACCGTTTATCATCCTTTGCTACCCATAACTGCCGCACTCCCGGCGGACACCCAGAAGGTTACCTGGAAGCGTTCGGCAATATCTACCGCAATTTCGCTTTAACCCTGAGTGCTAAAATAGACGGCAAAACCCCAACCGCAGAAATGCTCGACTTCCCCTCTTTCGAAGACGGCATCCGCGGAATGGCGTTTATTGATAATGTTGTAGCATCAGGGCAGAGTGATATGAAGTGGACGGAATACACCCTCTAAATCTCCCTCAAAGGGAGACTTGGAATTAGTGCTCGAATTATTTAGTAAAAATTTTATTCATAACTATTTAAAAAAGTCCTCCCTCGTAGGGAGGATTTAGGAGGGTAACATGACAACTATCAAAGGCCCCGGCATCTTCCTCGCACAATTCATGGGTGATGCTGCACCCTATAATACACTCGAATCTATTTGTAAATGGGCTGCATCCTTAGGGTTTACGGGGGTGCAGATCCCTACCTGGGACAGCCGTTGTATCGATCTTCAAAAAGCAGCAGAGAGTAAAACTTATGCCGATGAGATCAAAGGCATTGTAAATGCTGCCGGTATGCAGATCACCGAATTGTCTACGCATTTGCAGGGGCAATTAGTTGCTGTAAATCCTGCGTACGATGCTTTGTTCGACGGATTTGCTCCTGACAATGTCCGCAATAATCCCAAAGCCAGAACGGAGTGGGCGGTTCAACAATTAAAGTATGCCGCCAAAGCTTCGCAAAACTTAGGATTAGATGCACATGCAACTTTCAGCGGTGCTTTATTATGGCATACGGTTTATCCATGGCCGCAACGCCCTGCAGGTTTGGTGGAAACCGGTTTTACCGAACTCGCCAAACGCTGGATGCCCATACTGAATGCATTTGATGAAGCAGGTGTGGATGTATGTTATGAAATTCACCCCGGTGAAGACCTGCATGATGGTATTACCTATGAGATGTTCCTTGAAAAAGTGAACAACCACAAAAGGGCCTGCTTATTATATGATCCTTCCCATTTTGTTTTACAGTGCCTTGACTATTTAAGTTATATCGATAATTATCATGAACGCATCAAAATGTTCCATGTAAAGGATGCGGAATTTAATCCTACCGGAAAACAAGGTGTGTACGGTGGTTACCAGAACTGGGTAGACAGGGCCGGCCGCTTCCGTTCATTGGGGGATGGGCAGGTAGATTTCAAGTCCATCTTCAGTAAACTGTCAGCTTATAATTATAAAGGCTGGGCCGTGATGGAATGGGAATGTGCCATTAAAGATTCCGCCACCGGTGCGGCTGAAGGTGCCCCGTTCATTAAAGAGCATATCATTAAAGTAACCGAAAAAGCCTTCGATGATTTTGCCGGAACCGGATCAGATGAAAATTTTAATCGTCGCATTTTAGGAATTGATTAATAACTTCACGCTGTCCATAGTCGATGGACCATGGTCTATGGACTAATCAACAAGGAAGTTTACCATTTTATAACGTTAAAATACATTGCATTGAAAAAGTACTTCGTAGCCCTTACCGCATTAACCTTTATGGCCGCATGTGGCGGTAACGCAGAGAAAAAAGATGAAAAAGCAGCAGCACCTGCTGCCGCAGCAGAAACCAACTCAC
>CBHRAM010000370.1:0-3687 GCA_966076165.1 uncultured Chitinophagaceae bacterium | reverse complement strand
AGATACATGCCAAAACCCGCGCGGAATACAGGCAGCGGATCGTTGTACTGGTCGCGATAAGGTGAGTTCTTATTCTGCAGTACATCCAGCATCAGGGTAAAATAGGAATAATGGCTACCCAGGATCTTTGTTCCATAGCCTACACCCACTAATAAACTTTCTGCATTGTACTTGTAAGTGCCGGTTTGTCCGCTCAGCACATCTTTCTGCGAAGAATTGATCCAGTTATATTCCGGTTGGATCTGAAAATGTAAGAAACTAAGCGGCCACACACGTAAGAAAGTACCCCCGCCATAGTTAAAATTACGCAGGCGGATACTGCTGTATTCAGAAGCATTCTGTGAAAAATAATTGATGTTCAAAGCCACACCTGCATCCAGCCAGGAAGTAATGCTGTAGCCGATCTCGGGGTTCAAGCCCACATTAAAAGAACGGTTGGTAAGACCCAGGTTCAGTCCCGTACCTAAAAAGATATTCTCTTTCTTAAAGCCACCTGATTGCCTGTCAACTTCATTATTCTGCGCATCAACGCTGCGTGCCATTAAAAAAAGCAGAAAGGGGATAAGGATCTTCAGGGTCTTCATGAGCTGTATTTGGTGCAAACCTAGTTGTTTAAAAATGCAGTTTTTTTCTCAGAAATATAAAATATTGTTAGAATATGATATACCTCTTTATCAGCGTGCTTTTCGGCTGAATATTTCTGTAAAAATACTGGCTTAAGTGCATAACAGCCCTATAAACCCTGTGTTTCAGGGTATTTTTTTACAAATCATCCAAAAAAACGGACTGTCGCGGAAATCCCGTTCAGCGCCTGTTTTGATCTTTTGAGATCTTTCAAAGAATTGGCTGAATCCTTAATAAATTCTAACGTGTAAGAATCACACCAAAAAATGGACGAAACAGTTAAACAATTACTTTTGTTCTTCTAACTAACGTTTGTTCGTTTATGATCACTGAAACCATGATGATTCCCAAGAACCTATTACCTGGATTTAGCTTTTCTGCCAACACTACCCTTCATTATCAATTAACTCCTTCCGAACTCACTGAACAGGCCATCTGGCGTGGGCAGGGTGTATTGAACGACACCGGTGCCTTATGTATCCAGACAGGTGAGTTTACAGGCAGGAGTCCGAAAGACAAGTTCATCGTAAAAGATGCGATCACGGCAGAAGCGGTAGACTGGAACAATTTTAATATTCCTGTTGAAGAAAAATATTTTCTTCAGCTCAGAAAAAAATTACTCCATTACCTCGGAAGCAAAGAAGAGATCTGGGTGCGTGATGCCTATGCCTGTGCAGATGCCAATTACCGCCTTAATATCCGTGTGATCAACGAAAATCCATGGAGTAATCTGTTTGCGTATAATATGTTTCTTCGCCCGGAAGAAAAAGAACTCGAAAATTTTGAACCCGAATGGCATATCATACAGGCGCCCGGTTTTAAAGCCGATCCTTTGGTTGACGGAACACGTCAGCACAATTTTGCCATGATCTCTTTCACCCACAAAACCATCCTGATCGGTGGTACGGGTTATACCGGTGAGATCAAGAAAGGGATCTTCAGTGTGTTGAATTTTATACTGCCGCATACCCGTAATGTGTTGAGTATGCATTGCAGCGCAAACATGGGCGCAGCGGGCGATGTAGCGGTTTTCTTTGGATTGAGCGGAACAGGAAAAACAACCCTGAGTGCCGATCCTGAACGCAAATTGATTGGTGATGATGAACATGGATGGGATGATGAATCAGTCTTCAATTTTGAAGGCGGCTGTTATGCAAAGACCATTGATCTGAGTGAAGAAAAAGAACCCGAAATATTCCGCGCCATCAAACCCGGTGCGCTGGTGGAGAATATCCATTTCATGCATGGCTCGCATAAGATCGATTTCAGCAGCAAAGCCATTACGGAAAATACCAGGGTGAGTTATCCTTTGAATTATATCAGCAACGCCTTGGAGCCAAGTATTGGCGGGTTGCCAAAAAATATTTTCTTTTTAACCTGTGATGCGTATGGCATTTTGCCTCCGATCAGTAAGTTAACACCCGGACAGGCCATGTACCAGTTCATCAGCGGTTACACGGCAAAAGTTGCAGGAACGGAAGCAGGGGTTACGGAGCCTAAATCTACTTTCAGCGCCTGTTTTGGTGCACCCTTCCTGCCCTTACATCCGGGTAAATATGCGGAGATGCTGGGCGAGAAGATGCGCAAACACCAGGTGAATGTGTGGATGATCAATACCGGCTGGAGCGGTGGCCCTTATGGTATTGGCAACCGGATGAAGCTGAGCTATACCCGTGCCATGATCACCGCCGCCTTAAAAGGGGAGCTGGAATATGTGGAATACGATGCCCATCCTGTTTTTGGGGTATTGATGCCGGCGGATTGTCCGGGTGTGCCAAAAGAAATTTTAAACCCACGCAGCACTTGGGCCGATACTGCTGCCTATGATGCCAAATCGATGGATCTTGCCAGGGAATTTGTGAAAAATTTCGAAAAATACGCTTCCGGCGTAACTGATGAGATCCTGAAGGCCGCACCCAAATCTAACTAACTGCTTACGTCCCGATAAAAAGGGGCAAAACTGGTCTCTTCGATTGCTTGTCTGTTACAAGAAACGCCACCTGAACAGGGTGGCGTTTTCTTGTAGGGGATATTGGATTTTAAATAACTTTCGTCAACCGGCCATTGTCTATGGCTTATGTAAAAGTTCTCCTTTTTCTTTTTTCGGGTTAAATAGGAAGAAGATCCCGTGTATTTGGCGTAAATAATGTTCTGGATCGAATTGTGCCGGCCAGCCGCTGCATTTCTGATAAAATCTGCCGGTTAACAGGATACTTATTTGTTTGAATAAATGTATTAGCCTTTTTTCGAACCACCTATAGGGGCAAGCCCCCTAATTTTCGATAAGCGGCTTTATTTCCTATTCGTGGAATTGTTTTTTGATATATCTGGCTATATGATATATTTGGAGACACTTGTATCTTTAACCGGAGCGACTCGCCCCCCAAAAGTCAATCTTAAAATCAGTATGATAAAGATCATAGCGGTGGATGATTACCTGGCCACACTTAACCGGATCTCTCACCACATCAACCGCTTGAAGGGATATGAGATGCTGGCTACCGCGAACGATGGCTATGAGTTGATCAAATTCTGCAACCAGCAAAAAGTATTGCCCGATATTGTATTACTTGATGTATTGATGCCCAAACTGGATGGGGTATCTACCATGGAGCACCTTAACACCTATTTTCCCACTATTAAAGTGATCGCTGTTTCTTCTTTTGAAATTGAAGATGTGATCATTGATATGCTGGCCTGCGGTGCCTGGGGTTATGTGTTCAAAGACAAGGGCCTGGATATTCTTACACAGGCACTTGAGTCTGTGGCTGCGGGTGTACCCTTTGTTGACCCAAGGTTATTTTTTGATCTCTCTCAAAGAGAATCCCTGATACAAAAAAGACAGGAATCCAGACAAGCCATCTTTCAGCAATTTGGCTTAAGTGCCCGCGAAAAAGAACTGATCGGCTTGATCGTATCCAATATGGATTACACAGAAATTGGTGAATTACTGAATGTGGCACCCAAAACCATCGAGAATACCATTTCTGCGATCAATCACAAAATGGGCGTATCGGGTGGAAGGCCGGGATTGTTAATGCATTCGATCCGATTGGGATTAAC
>CBHRAM010000369.1:0-3691 GCA_966076165.1 uncultured Chitinophagaceae bacterium | reverse complement strand
AAAGAAACCACATCCGAATTCATGCCGATATTTTTTGTGTAATGTCCGTAACGGAGTTCCAGCATATTCAGATGTTCCATACCAAATACCCCTTTGGGTGGCACCAATCGGATGCCTGCGCCAAAATACTGGCTGTTGAATTTTGAGAGATCGTAATTACTGGTATAATATTGATCAGCTGTTGTATGGGCACCATAACCTGCAAAATATTTTACACCGGTTTGTGTGTAATAACGGTAGAAGGGTGTAAGAGATACGAAAGGTGTGAACTTGATAGAAGTTTCTATATTGAATGTGTGTGCATCCAGTCCCCAGTCATCATGATAATAACGGTAATACCCCCGCAGGATCAGATTATCCCCCACAAAATAATTGGCGCGAAAGCCAACAGGAATTTTTAATCTTGTTCCGGGTAAATTCTCCACCTGCTCTGATCCGTTGTTAAAGTAAACACGGTGGAAGGGTAATCCAAGATAACCTTGCTGGTAGATCACATCTAATAAGAATGCCAGCTGTAATCTTGTATTCACGATCTGTGAATACGATAAAGAGGTTCCGAATGTATTTCTGGAAGCTGTCGGGTAATCATCACCCCTTTGTACAGAAGTTCCCGTTCGTAGTTCTACCGGTAATATTTTTTTCAGGTTATCAAGATACGCAAACACTTTGCCGCTGAATTCACCGCTTCTGTTTTTTGTTTTCTGTGCAAAATTAATATTGCCGCCAAAAGATAAATAGTCAAATTCATACGAGATAGAACCACCCATTCCAAACGTAGAACCTTTCTTCTCATTTTCTACGGTCCAGTTGGCAGATGGGTACACACGTGTATCTGCATGTGATGCAGAAGAATTGGCTTTTGAATCGATCTTGTCAGATGAAGCAGAGGTATAATGATCAACCCCCAGTTCAAGATCATAGGTGTGCTTCCTGCTTTTCTTATCGTAGCGTAAAAATTTTACTTCAATGGAATTGGAATAATCAGTCAGTTTTTCAGAACCAATACCGCCGGTTACGGCAGAATTATTGCCATCCTGTTTATAATAGCTGGATACAAAATTGGCTTCTTCAAACGTTAATTGCTTGGGCTTATATATTGTGGAGTCTGCCGGTTTACTGCTCTGCGAAAAAGCAGCGAGTAAACCGATATAGAGACCGATCACGGTCAAGGTTAGTTTTCTCATTCTTGCTTATTGGATCATGAATTAATTACAACCGCAGCCACCGCCACTCTTACCTGCATTGGCGCCGGAAGCACCTTCGCGATATGATTGGAAACTAAGTTCTGTTTTTTCTACTTTGCGGTTGGCCAATACCATTTCACCATCGTTGAGCCTGCTTTTCTGGTACTCTTTTACCGAAGTGCAGGAGCTCATGATGGCAGCAGTGGCAATGCCAATGGCCGTGGTTCGCATGATCCTTGTTTGGGAGTTTGTTTTACGCATAACGGGGTTGGGGTTTAGAAAAATACCTGTTCTAAGAGATCATTTCAGATCGTTTGTATTATTTTTTATTTCATCAATAAAATCCTGGATCGACTCTTTGGGTACGCCGTCCCAGGCCTTTATAGCTTTGCCATCGGGGTTGATCAAAACAGTTAATGGAAAAGCACCATTGGCATTATAAACATCTGCCAGGTGATCATTCTGTTTCTGAAGGTCTTTTGCCAATTGGTTCTTTTTTTGCCTGGGAAAATCTGCATTGACCAATACCAGGTTCTTATCTGCAAAGGATTTGAATGCATCCGTACCAAAATATTCATTGTGCAGTTTAATGCATGGGCCGCACCAGTCGGAGCCGGAGAAATTGAGCAGGATATATTTATGTTCTGTTTTGGCCGTTTGTCTGGCCTTGTCAAAATTGGTCTCCCAGTTGGTAAATGAGGAGAGCAATACAATCAATAATAGGGAACTGATCGTTCTCATGTGCATAGAATTTAGGTAAAACTAACCTTGTGCGTTTATTTAAAGGCTGACCTTAATCAGCCTTAACAAAGGTTTAGATACCAGACGCAGCCTAGGTGTGATTAAAAACGGCTTAATATTTTGCTAAGAATAAGCCAAAGCACCCGGGACGGTCTTTTATCAGGTTGCTTTCTATAACCCGAAAAGGTTGAGGGGCTTTCATTGCTAAGCTTTATTTTCGCTGTAAACCAGCGCATATTATGGAGGCAGCGATCGAAGCTATCAGTGATTTGTTTATATCAACGGGTAATCCTAAACCCGACAGAATCGAGAAACTGCCACAAAGCGGTAGCGACCGGATCTATTTCCGGATCTATTCCGGTACTGATACGTTTATCGCTACGTATAACCTCAACCAGCGCGAAACACAGACATTTATTTATTTCAGCCGTCATTTCATTAATGCAGGCCTCCCGGTTCCGGCTATCCTGGCGGTGAATGCGGACGATACCATATATATACAGGAAGACCTGGGTACAGAATCCCTTCTGAATAAACTGGAACAGCATGGCCATGGCGATTATGTGTATGGTTTATTTCAGAAAAGTCTTGGTGAGCTCGCAAGGGTACAGATATTGGGGGATAAGGGTTTGAATTATGATTGGTGCCTGACTGCCAAAGAATTCGGCAAGCAGGCCATTATGAGTGATCTGTTGTATTTCAAATATTATTTTCTGGATACCCTGCAGCTGCCCTATGATAAACAGGCCATGCTCGATGATTTTGATGCATTAAGTACTTACCTCACCAGAACCGAGAACAAGCATTTCATGTTCCGCGATTTTCAGAGCCGGAATATCATTGTGAAGAACGATGCGGTAAATTTTATCGATTACCAGGGAGGGATGAAGGGTGCACTCCAATATGATGTGGCTTCTCTGTTGTGGCAGGCCAAAGCAGAACTGAGCGAGCAATGGAAAGATTCTTTACTGGAATATTATATGGACCAGATAGACGGGATTCTCGAAAAACCGGTGGACCGCATCACATTTGTAAGCCAATACAACGGCTATGTGTTGATCCGTTTGCTACAGGTAATGGGGGCTTATGGTTTCAGGGGCCTGTTTGAAAGAAAAGCCCATTTCCTGGCCAGCATTCCATTAGCCTTGCGTAACCTGAAATTTTTTATCGATCATAAAAGAGTGGGTATTGTTACACCTGAGTTTGATCGGGTGCTTCGCCTGGTGGTAACAGATGAGATGATCAAACGTTTTGAACCTACGCAGGCCGATGAGAACACAGCACTGGTAATTGATGTGAATAGTTTCAGTTATAAAAAAGGGATCCCTGCCGATCCAACGGAGAATGGCGGGGGTTTTGTGTTTGATATGCGTTCCATTTTTAATCCCGGCCGTTTTGATGAATACAAAACACAGACCGGTAAAGACAAACCCGTTCAGGATTTCCTTGAACAGCGTACCAAAATGAATGAGTATCTGAATAGTGTTTGGGACCTGATCGATATTACTGTTGAAGAATATTTAAAAAGAGGCTTTAGTCATCTGATGATCAATTTCGGCTGTACCGGTGGCCAGCATAGAAGTGTATATGCTGCCGAACAAACTGCGAGACATTTGAGAAACAAGTATAAGGTGAAAGTGAAATTGGAACATACGAATAGTGAAAACTGGAGAAAAGAATTATAACCGAAGGAACTCAAAAAAAGTTAATCCGCTAATCCGTAATCCGCCAATCCGATAATCAGTTATGAAAGCAATGATCTTCGC
>CBHRAM010000368.1:0-3725 GCA_966076165.1 uncultured Chitinophagaceae bacterium | reverse complement strand
CACATCCATGGGCAATATCAGAAAGCAAACGATCATTTCAAGTATACTGGTGTATATCGGTTTCTTTATCGGATTTTTTAATAATTTTTTCTATACAAGTTCTGTACCACTTGGCTTTTTACATATTGGTAACACCTTCACTCCTGCCCAATATGCCTTAACCCAGATGTTCTTTAATTCTTCGCAGATCCTTATGACAATTGGTGCATTAGGTGTAATGCCCGTGATATATAAATTCTATCCCTATTACAAAGACAATCTGGAAGAAAATAAAATAGACCTTCTTTCATGGGCCTTGGTTATCTCTTTCATAGGATTCCTGCTGGTGCTGTTTATTGGTATCTATTTCCAGCCATTAATGGTTCGTAAGTTTAGCCAAAATTCTCCTCTCTTTGTAGAACATTATTTCTGGATATTCCCACTCACTGCAGGAACCTTATTTTATACAGTAACAGAGAGTTTTTGCTGGGCCTTGCAACGTGCAGTTGTCACTAATTTCCTGAAAGAAACACTGATGCGTTTGTTGTTATTGATCCTGATCGTATTGTATTGCTGTCGGGTAATCAATTTTAACCAGTTCATGATCTGTTTCTCTTTTCAGTTCTTATTTATTTTTCTGGTACTGCTCATTTATCTCTTCAAATCTTCCGGTCACTTGCATATTACTTTTACAATCAGCAGGGTTACACGTAAGTTTTGGAAAAAAATGGTTCGGATGCAACTCCTCATATTTAGTGGGAGCGCTATTGTTATTGTAGCATCCTCCATCGATATATTAATTATCGGTAGCTTAAAAGGATTGACCGCTGCAGGCATTTTTGGATTTGCCCAATATGCTGCGAACCTCATTCAGGTACCTCAAAGAAGTATCCAGGCTGTTTCAGCGGGTGTGTTGGCACGTGCATGGAAAGATAAAAATTTCAAAGAAATCAGCCGTATATATTCCAGGTCGAGCATTAACCTTTTATTGATGTCGTTGTTTATTTTCGGAAACCTCTGGCTTAACCTGGTGCCAGCCATTGGTGTGTTCAGGATACAGAATGTCTTTGCCGAAGGTATTTCTGTAATGCTGATCCTGGGACTCATTAGAATGATTGATGCCGGAACCGGATTAAGTCAGCAGGTAATCAACAGTTCCAATTACTGGTATTTTGATTTCTACAGCCGCATCATATTACTCGCATTAAAATTGCCCCTTGCCTATTACCTGATCAAACATTATGGTATTATTGGCTCAGCCATTGCAGAACTTGTTTCCTATTCAATTTATACACTTATCGATATTGAGTTCATCCGCAGAAAATTTAAGATGCAGCCATTCAGTATGAAAACCGTTTACTCATTAATTCTTGCAGCAGTGGCTTTTGGTATATGTTTTTTTACAATGAATCATATTACAGGCTGGGCAGGACTTATCCTCCGCGGCACTATCTTCTCCGCAATGATGATCGGCGGCATCATCTACTGGAACTTAACACCCGATGCGGGACAATTATTAGAGACTGTTAAAAAGAGAATAGATGGATTTAAGGGTAAGAGAGGTTAAAGAAGTTAAAGAGGTTAAAGTGGTTAGAATGAATTAGCCTATTTTAACCACTTTAACGAATCGAACTATTTTAACTACCTGCTTACCCTCCCTGCCCCTCTGAACTTCGGCTGCCAATACTTCTCATTCAGGTCACTGATCATCACCCCACCACTCGTGGCGGCATGAACAAATTTATTATTGAGGAGATAGATCCCTACATGCGAGATCTCTTTTCCGCCGGTATTGAAGAAAACAAGATCCCCTTCACGCAGGTCTTCCAGTTCTATTTTTTCTGCGGCGGTGTATTGTTCCTGTGAAGTGCGGGGTAAGTTTAACTGGTAAACATCACGCATAACGATCTGGGTAAAAGCAGAACAGTCAATACAGTTATCTGTAACCCCTCCCATACAATACCTTGTCCCCCACCATTTATCGATCACTTCGAGTAAGGGGATATTGGTGAGTTTCTCAACTGTTGCATCGGTAGCAATCGCATATTTGATCTGAAGTAAATTCGCGGTCTCAATATTACCGGCAAGTGAATGATCAGTACCGGAGCTTTTACCTGTTTTTTGTTTTGCTACCGATTCGGTGGGTTTATTGGCAGTATTGGTTTTATGTGAACTGGTAACGGTATATCCCGGAGTGACTTCAATCCCATTCAAAAACTCACGTTTGGCCGTGCTTTTTGTTTTAACAGGTGCCGCAGGCGTATTAGTCGTTTTTGCCGCCAGGTTTCTGGAAGAGCGGCAGCTGGACAATGCCAGCCAACCCAGGATCGATATGGTTAATACCCTGATTTTCATAATAGCGTAATCCGCAAGTTAGGAAGCAGGGGTTTTCAGATGGTCAGGCTGCATAACTTTTATATTTTTTAATTGAAATTTTTAATATGTGGATAACTCAAGGGGTTAGCGTTTTCGATGTAAAGTTCTGAGTTGTGGAAAACTGCCCCTTTTTTGCCCCCCTTTTAATAACGATATTTGTTCCTCCGCAAATGTTTATTTGTTGATTGGTTTACTGGTCTGTTAGTACCTAAGATCGGGATCATGCCTTACCAATAAACCAATAAACGGGTAAACCAATAAACAAACATGTCCAGATTCTCACACTTACACGTTCATACCCAATACTCACTGCTGGATGGTGCTGCCCCTATTGATGCTTTATACAAAAAAGCTGCCAAAGATAATATGCCCGCCCTCGCTATCACCGACCATGGAAACATGTTCGGTGCATTCAATTTTGTGAGCCAGGCATGGAAGAATACCAAAGTGGTGGGAAAGGATGCGAATGGAAAAGATATTACAGAACCCGTGGTAAAACCGATCGTGGGTTGTGAGTTTTATGTGGTGCGCGACAGGCATGCCAAATCCTTTACCAAAGATGTAAAAGATGAACGCTATCACCAGGTATTACTGGCAAAGAATGCGGTGGGTTATCAGAACCTGGTTAAGCTGACCTCTCTCGGGTTTATTGAAGGGATGTACAGTAAGTATCCCCGTATTGATAAAGAACTGATCGAAAAATACCACGAGGGTTTGATCGCTACCACCTGCTGTATTGGTGCCTATGTACCACAAACCATTTTGCATGATGGCGAAGAGAAAGCGGAGATAGAATTCAAATGGTGGCTGGATATGTTCGGCGAGGATTATTATATCGAGATCCAGCGGCATAATATCAAGGAACAGGAACTCATCAATAACACATTGATGAAGTTCTCCAAGAAATACAATGTACCGGTGATCGCCACCAACGACAGCCATTACGTTGATAAATCGGATGCCAATGCGCATGATATCCTTCTCTGTATCAATACCGGCGAAAAACAAAGTACACCGGGCTTTGATGATTTTGTGAACGATGAGATCCAGGTAAAGAACCGCCGTTTTAAATTCCCGAACGAACAGTTCTATTTCAAGACCACGGAAGAAATGGCCCAGTTGTTCAGTGATATTCCTGAATCGCTCGACAATACCAATGCCATCGTTGATAAGGTGGAGATCCTGAACCTGAAAAAAGATATCCTGCTCCCCGCCTTCCCTATCCCGCAGGAATTTAAAGTGCACAAAGACGATAACCTCAACCAGTGGGAATTTCTGCAGCACTTAACCAGAGAAGGTGAAAAGGAAAGAAACAATGATCTCACACCCGCCATTCAGGACCGTATCGATTGTGAATTGTTCACTATCAA
>CBHRAM010000367.1:0-3739 GCA_966076165.1 uncultured Chitinophagaceae bacterium | reverse complement strand
AATGATCGTACTAAACGACCGCATCAATCAACGAAGGACGAACTTTGCATTTTACCAACAGGCCTTAAAAGCGATCCCGGGAATTTCTTTTCAGCCTGAATTGCCGGATAGCTTCAGCAATCGTTGGCTAACCTCAATTTTGGTAAACCCGGAAAAAGCTAATGGGGTTACAAGAGAAGATATCCGTCTCCATTTAGAAAAAGACAATATCGAATCAAGGCCTCTTTGGAAACCCATGCACCTGCAACCTGTTTTTGAAGGAACACCCTATTTTGGGGAGAACATATCCCAAAATTTGTTTGAACAGGGATTATGTCTTCCATCTGGTTCAAATCTGTCAACAGCAGATCTTGAAAGGGTTGTTTTGAAAATGAAAGAGGTGCTGCTGTAAATAGCAGCAGTTGTAGGCCGGTCAGACCTGCCGGTATTTCTCGGAATTCAGGTAACTTAGTATCATACCCATCTTTTGTAACGAGGGAGCATTAATAAAAAGATATGTTTAAACGGATCAATATTCTGCCGGAATGGGCTGTGTTCTTTATCGACATTTTCATCATGATCATGTCCTTCTGGATGTCATACCTGATCAAAAATGATTTCAGTTTCAGCCAGATCGATAAATCGATCGTGTTTAAGAATGCAGTAATACTGGTTGCGATCAGCACACCGGTTTTTATTTTTCTGAAAACCTATGCTGGAATTATACGGCTCACCACTATCCAGGATACGTTTAAAATTCTGGTGGCTGTTGCTATGATCAGTGCCGGCTTTATTATTGTATACCTGATTGCTTCTACTTTTTTTCATAAATCCTTTATTTCCCTCACTATTCTTGTGATCAACGGATTTATTGGGTTTGTGTTACTGATCCTTTACCGTATTGCCATCAAGCATTTTTTTGCCTATTTCAAGAACCTGAAAGTGGATAGCAAGTATGTGCTTATTTACGGAGCAACAGACGAAGGGATCTCCACCAAGCGTACACTTGAGCAGCAGCCTAAAACGAATTACCGCATTGTTGCTTTTATTGATGATGACCTGAATAAGAAAAAGAAAGTGGTTGATGGGATTAAAGTTTATCACTCATCACAGCTGAGAGATATTATCAGCAGCGAAAAGCCTGAAGAACTGATCATCGCCACAGAAACCCTGTCTGCAGAAAAAAAGAATGAGATCGTGGATATCTGTCTCGATAAAGACGTTAAAGTTCTATTAACACCACCGGTTAAAGAATGGTTGAACGGGCAATTGTCTACCCGTCAGATCCATAATATCCAGATTGAAGAATTACTTGAACGGGCACCCATTCATATCGATAATGAGCAGATCGCCAATCAACTGAAAAATAAAAGGATCCTCGTAACCGGTGCTGCGGGCTCGATCGGGAGTGAGATCGTTCGGCAACTGGCATCATTTGATCCGGGAAGTATTATTCTGGTGGATACAGCAGAATCGGCACTGTATGAATCTGAATTAAGGCTTGGCGAAACAAACAATCCGGGGATCTTCAAATATTTTATCGCGGATGTAAGGGATTATAAACGGATGGAATCTGTGTTTCAGGAATTCAGGCCACATTATGTATACCATGCTGCTGCGTATAAACATGTACCAATGATGGAACTCCATCCGTATGAAGCGGTATATACGAACGTAATAGGCACCAAAAATGTAGCAGACCTGGCCATACAATATGGCGTGCAAAAATTTGTGATGATCTCGTCGGATAAATCGGTTAATCCCACTAATGTAATGGGAGCTACCAAAAGAATGGCTGAGATATATGTTCAGTCTTTATACCATTACAAATTACAGGAAGCCAATACCGCACCCGAAACGGAAAGGGCTGCAAAACTCGATGCATTGACCAAATTCATTACAACCCGTTTTGGCAATGTATTGGGATCCAATGGCTCTGTTATTCCCCGGTTTACCCAGCAGATCAAACAGGGCGGCCCCATTACGGTAACACATCCGGATATCAGCCGTTATTTTATGACCATTCCTGAAGCCTGTCAGTTAGTACTCGAAGCCGGCAGTATGGGAAAAGGTGGTGAGATCTTTGTATTCAATATGGGCAAACTGGTTAAGATTGTAGAGCTGGCAAAAAAAATGATCCGGCTTTCAGGTCTTACCCCCGGTGTTGACATCGATATTAAATATACAGGACTGCGTCCCGGAGAAAAACTACATGAAGAATTATTGAATACGGCAGAAAATACGATACCGACTTATCACGACCAGATTTTGATTGCAAAAGTGAGAGAGTATGATTCGGCAGAAGTGCAGGAGAATATTAAAAAGATCATCACACTGGTACAATCGGGCAAACAGGAATCAATGCTCGTGGCACTGATGAAGAAAATGATACCGGAATACAGAAGTAATAATTCTATTTATGAAAATCTGGATAGTGCAGCACCTGCCGGTAACTGAAAACCTGAATAACTGTTGTATCCTGCTCTTTAGGGCAGCGAAGGCAATTTAAGCGGCGAAATAGCATTTTAGTTTCTAACTTTGCGGGCTGTTCTCAATACAAGTATCTTTTATTATGAAGAAAGCATTAATTACCGGAATTACAGGGCAGGATGGGGCCTATCTGGCAGAATTCCTTTTGAAAAAAGGATATATGGTGCATGGGATCAAAAGAAGGAGTTCCCTATTTAATACAGACAGGATCGACCCGTTTTATGAAGACCCTCATATCCCGGACAGGCATTTGGTATTGCATCATGGTGACCTTACAGATTCTACGAACCTGATAAGGATCATACAGGAAGTGCAGCCGGATGAGATATATAACCTTGCTGCCATGAGCCATGTGCATGTAAGTTTCGAATTACCTGAATATACTGCCAATGCAGATGGTGTGGGTACCTTGCGTTTATTGGAAGCAATACGTTTGTTGGGCTTAACCAAAAAAACAAAAATTTACCAGGCTGCTACCTCTGAATTATACGGTCTTGTGCAATCGGTTCCTCAGAATGAACAAACCCCGTTTTATCCACGATCACCTTATGCGGTAGCCAAGCTCTATGCATACTGGATAACCGTAAATTATCGGGAAGCCTATGATATGTTCGCATGCAATGGTATTCTTTTTAATCATGAATCACCCTTGCGCGGAGAAACCTTTGTAACAAGGAAAATTACCCGGGCTGTGGCAAAGATTGCCCTGGGGCTGCAGGATACAATCTATCTTGGTAATCTTGATGCAAAAAGAGATTGGGGACATGCGAAGGATTATGTTGAAGCCATGTGGCTAATGTTACAGCAGGACAAACCCGAAGATTTCGTAATAGCCACAGGAATAACAACTGAGATCCGGGAGTTCATCAGGATGGCTTTTAAAGAGATCGGGGTTGAGCTGGCTTTTGAAGGGAGCCAGGAAGCTGAGCAGGCCGTGATCGTTAGTTCAAATGGGAAATATCCACTACCTGCAGGCAAAATAGTGGTAAAAGTAGATCCACGCTATTATAGACCTACAGAAGTAGACCTGCTGATCGGCGATGCTTCAAAAGCCCATCAAAAACTTGGATGGAAACCCAAATACACACTTGCTCAGATGGTAGAAGAAATGGTGGCCGCTGATCTGCAGATTTTTGAGAAAGAGAAATTTTTAAAGAACAGTGGGTTTAATACGAAAAATCAGTTTGAGTAAGTATGCATAAAACGGATAAGATTTATATAGCAGGTCATAATGGCATGGTGGGAAGTGCTATATATCGAAAGTTGCAAA
>CBHRAM010000366.1:0-3745 GCA_966076165.1 uncultured Chitinophagaceae bacterium | reverse complement strand
ATTTATTTAGCTGTATATACAATACCATCATGGTTTGATACAAACGCATCCGGTAAGGTGAACCTTGTTACGATTCCTTTTAAAGAGGATAGCCTGATGATTTTTTCAAAGAAATTCGATTTCAGTAATACTAAATTTTCTGATCTGAAATTAGTAGACCATAGCGAAAGCAATAGTATCCAGTTAAACGGATTTTATTATTCGGGTTTGTCAAGTCACATCAAAGGATTATCTGCTATCCGGCTCCCCCTTTTGCCCAAAGGGGTTAGTGCTCTGCAACTAAATCCGTTTTCCGGTGCGTTACGAAAGGAAACACGAAAGAAATTATTTTATGCTGATGATAAAAAAGATATACTTGATAACCTTCTGGTAAAGGATTGTTTGGAAATAAATGGCAACTCTTTTTTTAGTGTATGGGTGATGGATATGCCCAAAGAGCAATTTGCAGAGTACAGAGAAAAATATATCACGAATGGACAATACCGCGAACCCGTTATGTGGAGTTCGGGTTTTGAACAACGGCATTACCCTGATGAATTTGGTTCAAACAATTCGTTCGTAAACCGCACTTTAGATGACCAGCAAAGACTGAATGCCCCGGTAGGAACACCTGTAAACATTGATACCAAAAATCCCGGTGTGTTAACCGGCCAGGTTCCTTCTCCCACATTTTCCGATCCTGTTCTGGTAAGGCCAGTAGTGGGCTCACCGGTAGGTTCGAGTGCTATGGATCTTAATAATTTTTCCACCACAGGATGGCGTTCGGGCAGACAGCAATCTGTTCGCTATGCCCCTGTTTCAGGTAAAACCAGGTTGATCTCTTTTTCGATGGATGCAAATGGTAAGGTAAAAGGATATGCATCCGTACCTGATTTTATTAGGAACAGCAGAAATGAAGTGTACCCCGATGATGTACTGTTATTCAATCAACCTTTGATGGTAAATGGAAACCTGGTTTACCTGAGTGAAGATCCTGCTGCAAGCAAAATGACAGATGAAAAAGGTAAACCGGTTTTACCTGCATCAGTAACCACCATTATGGCTGCTTTTACGGAAGGCTCGGCAGATATCTCTGTTCAGGACCTGAAACTACCTTACAATACAATTCTTTTCAGATCGGTCTCAATGGATGAAGGAAAATTTCTGGCGCCTTATCGTGATTCAAAAAATAAAAAAAGCGGACTGGCCTTATTGCAGATCAAGGGTAACTGATCAATTCATCTTGGTAGGAACGATCATTTCAAAAGAAGGGATATTGACAGAGAACAGTTGTTTATTATTCTGGTTCTCCATCTGGTAGGTTCCGTGCATACGGCCCATTTCGGTGCGCAGGTTACAGCCACTTACGTATTGATAATTCTCACCGGGGTTTAATATGGGTTGCACACCCACTACACCTTCTCCCTCCACTTCGCGGTGTTCGCCATTGCTGTCGAAAATATACCATTGACGTCGCAGGAGTTTTACCGTAAAATTATTGTGGTTCTCAATGGTGATGCGGTACGCAAACATATACTCACTATTCAGCGGGTTGCTGTAATCGGCCTGGTAAAAGGTCTCTACACTGATTTCAACACCCTCTGAAATTTTGGATACCATTCGCGGTTGCTTGCTTTCAGGTAAAAATAAGGAATTGGCATTAAGAATCCGCGTGAATTTACAGGGGGAAGTCCATGGCCCATAGTCCATGGTCCATGGTCTATGGACTATGGGCGAAAGGCGAAATTCTCCTCCTGATTTAACACGATTGTGTTCTCCTAGGCCGTAATTTTGCAGCACATTAAAAAGATGGGTTATGACAAAAGTTGCTGTTGCAAACGGAGATGGTATCGGACCGGAGATCATGGGGGCTGTTTTATCGGTTTTTAAAGCCGCCAAAGTGCCACTCGAATTCGAATTTGTAGATATGGGTAAGTGGGTGTTTGACAAAGGCTACAGCAACGGAATGACCCCCGAAGCCCAGCAAACGATCGAGTCATTGGGCATCCTGTTTAAGGGCCCGATGGAAACGCCCAAGGGCAAGGGTGTAAAAAGTGTGAATGTAACGGCCCGTAAAACCTGGAACACCTACGCCAATAAAAGAACTTTCCAGACCCTGCATGGGGTTGATACCGTTTTCAGTAAAGCCGGTATTCCTATTGATATTACCATTGTTCGTGAAAATATTGAAGATACCTATGGTGGTATTGAACACATGCTTACGCACGATGTGGCCCTCAGCCGCCGTTTTATTACCCGCCCCGGGAGCTTGCAGGTGATCAAATATGCATTTGAAATGGCCAAGAAAAAAGGTGCCAAACGCATTACCTGCGGGCACAAGGCCAATATCATGAAACTGACGGATGGCCTTTTTTTGGACGTGTTTTACGAAGTGGCCAAAGAATACCCCAGCCTTAAATCAGATGATGTGATCGTAGATGACCTCTGTATGAAACTGGTTAGCCGCCCCGATCTGTTTGATGTGGTGGTTTTGACCAATCTGCAGGGAGATATTGTGAGTGATCTGTGTGCCGGACTGGTAGGCGGATTGGGTTTTGCCCCCTCAGCCAATATCGGCGACCATATTTCTATTTTTGAAGCCGTTCACGGAACCGCACCGGATATTGCCGGAAAAAATATCGCCAACCCTACCGCTCTGTTATTAAGTGGATTTGGCATGTTACGTCATCTCGGATTGATGGAAGCGGCCACTATCATTGAAAATGCACTCTTATATACCCTGGAAAGCGGGGTACATACAGGTGATTTTGGTGATAAAACCATTCCTGCGCTGAGCACTACCGAATTTGCAGATGCCATCATCGGAAACTTCGGCAAAGAGCCCGCTAATAACCCCAAACCCTTTATAGCCGACCAGGAACCTACCCCAACCAGCTTTAAATTAGAAAAAAATCCTATGCTTGAAAGCATGGAGTTAAGCCGGGTATCCATCGTAGGGGTAGATATGTTTGTGGAAAGCAACCTGCAGCCTACCATTATAGCTGAAAAATGCCTGAACCATACGGCCGATATCTTCAAACTGGTTACCATCAGTAACCGTGGAACACAGGTTTGGCCCAAAGGATCTTCTTTCACCAACCTGGTAAACCAATACTGCTGCCGGTTTGAAAGTCTGGGTGGCGAAGCAGTTACCCAGGTGGATATCATGGAACTGTATAAGCGGCTTTCGCACGACTTTAAAATATGCTCTACTGAGCTGTTGAACAGGTGGGGAGACAGGAAAGCGTATAGCCTGGCACAAGGGCAATAAACTTCGATAAAACGGATATTGGGATGGTCAGGATAGGGTTTCTATCCTGACCATTCCTTTTTTATCCGGTACATCGCAGTTTTCCTGTATATCGTAGTTTTTTTTATCCGCCTAATCGTAGTATTTTCACGGCTCATTTAAAAGAGCAATCGAACTATGGCTGAAGTGATCTTAATGCCCCGTCTGAGCGACACCATGACCGAGGGTGTTATTGCTGCCTGGCATAAAAAGGTGGGCGATGCGGTGAAGAAGGGCGACCTGTTAGCAGAAATTGAAACGGATAAAGCCACCATGGAACTGGAAAGTTACCAGGATGGCATTTTATTATATGTAGGAACCCCAACCGGTGGTAAACTGCAGGTGAACGACCTGCTGGCTATTTTCGGAAAAGCGGGTGAAGATGTTACAGCTTTGGTTGCACAACATGTAGCCGGGGGTGCAGCAACGACACCGGCAGCAGCTCCTGCAGAAGAGAAAAAAGCAGCAGCGGCGCCA
>CBHRAM010000365.1:0-3755 GCA_966076165.1 uncultured Chitinophagaceae bacterium | reverse complement strand
TCTTTCTCCATCACATAATGCGGAATGGTCACTTCTTCAAATTCATCACTACATACCTTGTACCCACTTTTTTCGTAAAAACCAAGGGCCGATTTACGGGCATGCATGGTGAGGCGGCGGTAGCCGTGATCGCGGGCAATGTTCTCGGCAAAGGTCATTAAAGCCCTTCCAATCCCCTTTCCCTGGAGCCCGGCACCTACGGCCATCTGGCGTAAACGGACGGTTCTGGGGTCGGTTTTGGTTAAAATACAGCAGGCTTCTATCTTGTCGTCGTCATAAACCCCGATCAGGATATCGTGCTTTTCTGCCTCCAGATCGGCTTCGGTGAAGCCTAAACCAAGGGGTTTACGGAGGATCTGGTAGCGGAGTTCAACCATTTCCCGGTATTCATCGGAGCCGTGATCTATTAATTTTAATGCCATACGAACGGTGGTAAGTTTTACAAGATAATGATCATTTTAATAAAATTCTAAGCTAAATGGGACAATCGGGCCAAAATGGCCAAATCGGCCTGTGAAAACAAAAATGCTATAAAAGATTGCTTATTTGACAAAAAGTATATTTTTGCGGCTGTAACAAAAACATTTACAATGTCAGACATCGCTACAAGAGTAAAGAAAATCATCGTTGACAAGTTAGGAGTTGACGAAGCAGAAGTAACCAACGAAGCTTCATTCACTAACGATCTCGGTGCCGATTCTTTGGATACCGTTGAGTTGATCATGGAATTCGAAAAAGAATTCAACATCTCCATCCCTGATGAGCAGGCTGAAACCATCACTACTGTTGGTCAGGCCGTAGCTTACCTTGAAGAGCACGCCAAGTAAGATCTTATTACTCCGCAATGGAATAATTTTAATCCGCCTTTTTGTGGCGCTACATGCCTCAAAAGGCGGATTATCACTTCAAACAGGTAATCAACATGCAATTAAAAAGAGTTGTTGTTACAGGTATCGGAACCCTGACGCCTCTCGGCAATAATCTGGAAGATTATTGGAACGGGTTGCTTAACGGAGTTTCCGGCGCCGACAGCATCACTTTGTTTGATGCTTCCAAATTCAAAACCCGTTTTGCCTGTGAGGTAAAAGGTTTTGATCCCACCCAATTCATGGATCGTAAAGAGGCCCGCAAACTGGACCGCTTTGCCCAGCTGGCTGTTGTAGCCAGTGATATGGCTGTTGTGGATGCAGGTATCAGCAAAGAAAATATTGACGTTGACCGTGTAGGGGTGATCTTCGCCAGCGGTATCGGCGGCCTGATCACTTTCCAGGAAGAAGTGACCACCTATGCAACCGGTGACGGCACTCCGCGTTTCAATCCCTTCTTCATTCCCAAAATGATATTGGATATTGCCGCAGGGCAGATCTCAATGCGTCATGGCTTCCGCGGTCCCAATTATGCCGTGGTAAGTGCCTGTGCATCCAGTACCAATGGAATGATCGCTGCAGCAGATACCATTCGCTTAGGTAAAGCGGATATTATCATCAGTGGCGGATCAGAAGCGGTGATCAGCGCTGCAGGGGTAGGTGGTTTTAATGCCATGAAAGCGATGAGTGAAAGAAACGACGACCCCAAAACAGCCAGCCGCCCTTATGATAAGGACCGCGATGGTTTTGTAATGGGAGAAGCTGCCGGAGTAGTTGTGCTGGAAGAGTACGAACACGCCGTTAAAAGAGGCGCTAAAATATATTGCGAATTGGCAGGTGGCGGTGCAACCGCAGATGCCTACCATTTAACCGCCCCGCATCCGGAAGGACTGGGCGCACGCAATGTGATGCTGGCGGCATTGAAAGATGCCGGTATGCGTCCGGATGAGATCGATTATATCAACACACACGGAACCTCCACACCACTGGGAGATGGCGCTGAAGTAAAAGCGATCACTGAAGTGTTTGGAGAGCATGCGTATAGCCTCAATATCAGCGGTACCAAATCCATGAC
This sequence comes from uncultured Chitinophagaceae bacterium, assembly GCA_966076165.1. GTDB lineage: Bacteria > Bacteroidota > Bacteroidia > Chitinophagales > Chitinophagaceae > Sediminibacterium. The sequence goes on along the minus strand of CBHRAM010000365.1, from coordinate 1,814 downwards.
AGGACATTGTCTCGGTGCAGCCGGTGTAATTGAAGCGATCGCCTGTATACAGAGTGTGATCCACGATATCGTTCCCCCTACGATCAATCACTTCACAGATGATCCAACCCTGGACCCGAGACTGAACTTTACTTTTAATGCACCGCAGAAAAGAACTGTAAGGGCAGCTTTAAGTAATACATTTGGGTTTGGAGGGCATAATGCTTGTGTGATTGTAAAAAAATTCGTAGCTTAATTCTGTGCAATTTTTCAAAAGACTGTTTACTAAATCTGACGATTCTTCATTTGAGAAACAATTGAAAAACGTCCTTGGCATAAAGACGGGCAACGCGCTCCTGTACCGTACTGCCATGAGCCACCGCTCGGTGAAAGAAACAGCCGATGAAAACAATGAACGCCTCGAATATCTCGGTGATGCAGTGTTAAGTGCTATTGTAGCCGATTATCTTTTCAAGCGATACCCATACAAAGGCGAGGGCTTTCTCACTGAAATGCGCAGCAAAATGGTGAACCGCCAGCAGCTGAACGATATTGCCCTGAAGATGGGCCTCCGTAAACTTACTTTCTATAACAAATTTGATAATGCCCTCAAAGGCAGCCAGATCTTCGGTAATACCCTGGAAGCCCTGGTAGGTGCCGTATACCTCGATAAGGGCTATGATAAGACCCATAACTGGGTACTCAAACAGATCGTGATTCCGCACATGTTTGTAGACGATCTGGAAGCTATCGATATCAACCTCAAGAACAAACTGATCGGATGGGCCAATAAGAACGGCAAGACCCTTACGTTTGAACTGGCCGAAGAAAAGATGGAAGGCAGCCGCCGCCTCTTCACCATCAATGCCATGCTCGACGGTGAATTATTAGCGCAAGGTAAGGGCTACAATAAGAAAGATGCCAGCCAGGTAGCCGCCCAGGTTGCCGTAGAAAAACTCAGTCTCCAGTAATGGATGAGGAACAATTCAGATTTCAGGTAAAAAAGAAAGGCCTGCTTTTCGGAGGTATCCTGCTGATCGGCATTCTTGCCATTCTATATTTCGGGTGTAGAAATTAAGCCAGACTCCCAGCCCCCCCCAGATATTTATAAAAATTATTATATAATTTGCAAGTAGTTTATAAAGCCAACAGCTATGTATAAATGCTTACTTTTTTGTACACTGATCATTTTTACTTTTACAGGTGCTGATGCTTCGGGTGTTTCGTGTAAGTTAAAAGGTACCGTTGTTAACAGAACAAGTAAGGCAATCCTCCTGCTTAAGTCACCGGGTGATCCCAGGGTGGAAAGTATCCGTATACCCATTGTAAACAACCAATTTGACTATACGCTGCAAACAAGATATGTTGAAGCGTTTCAACTGGTATTTGAAGATGAATATGAAAATGGAGCATATACCCCTGTCCTTTTTTTTCCTGATAGTAAAGAAATTTTGTTTACGCTCTACCCGCAGGAAATTGCTTATCAAAAAGACATGGTAAAAGGTGGGCTTCTGAATGATGCATACGCAGCGTATAAGACCGAAATGAGTATACGCTTCGACTCGCAGTTTGATGAAGTAAACAAAAAAAGAAATGAGCTGAGGAAGCAGAACAGGTACAATAGCAGCAGTTATGACAGTTTGATGAACCTGCTCAGTAAAACCCAAGAACTAGAAGTGAAACGTAAAATATATCTGAGTAGTGATTCTCTTCATAAAATAGGAGCTGACTTTACACCAAAAGGAAAAGCGGTTTTTGAAGAAGAACAGGCTATACTTCAGAATCGGACGGATTGGCGCTATGATTATTTGCGGAAGAATCCCACTTTGTTTTCC
>CBHRAM010000364.1:0-3768 GCA_966076165.1 uncultured Chitinophagaceae bacterium | reverse complement strand
ACAGTTAAATTACTGCCCAAAACAGTTCCACCTGTTACAGTTAAAGCACCACCAACGGTTGCATTATTGGTAACCCCCAAACTGGTTGTTGTCGTGTTCCCCGTTACAGTTAATCCATTGCTTAATGTGGTTCCACCGGTTACTGTCAAAGCCCCGCCTATGGTTGTATTATTGGTAACGCCCAGGTTTGTTGTGGTTGTGTTGCCTGTAACGGTCAATCCGCCATTGAGTGAACTGCCGCCGGTAACGGTAAGGCCTCCGCCAATATTTGTGTTATTAATTACCGCTAGACTTGTCGTAGTCGTATTTCCTGTAACCGTTAATCCATTATTCAATGCGGCTCCTCCGGTAACGGTTATCTGCCCCCCAACGGTTGTATTATTAATTACGGCAAGACTGTTTGAACCAATATTGCCGGTTACCGTTAAGTTGCCACCCAGTGTGGAGCCATTCGTTACGGAAAGGCTACCCGTATTTGTGTTGCCGGTCACAACTAAATTACCACCCACCGTTGCGCCGGACCTTGCATAGATTGTTGAGGTTGTTATATTTCCACTTACGGTCAAAGCCTGTAGATTACCTAGTGTGGTAATTGAGTTCATGGCTGTCTGACTCAATACGCCACTAAATGTTCCCCCGGTAATTGTTCCTGTTGCCAGGATATTGGTAATGGTTGCCGATGATGCACTTAACGAAGCTGCCGTTACCTGGCCACTTACCGTAAGCAGTGTAAGTGTTCCCAGTGAAGTAATATTGGGTTGTGCCGCTACTGTTACAGGGTTGCCGCTTCTTTGAAAACCGGACAGCATGGTTATGGTATCTGCTTTCCGAAGCAGGTTTGAAAACAAAATAGTGGTATCTGTTACTGTTCCGTTTCCAATATTAATCAGTGTCCTGATTGCATTGTCACTTAAGGGTTCAACCCAAATACCTCTTTGGCGGATAAAAAAACGTTGTCCGGAAGGGTTCTTTACATAGATCATCATCCCGTCAGGCGGGTTGAGTTTATTGATCAGGATGGTATCCTGTAATCTGGGCAATAAAACACCCAGGCTATCACTCTCCAGTTCGAGTATGGAAGATTTATTGATGGAAGTAGGGTTATTACCGATCTTTATCTGTGCGGCTACGGGAACGGTAAAGCACAAACAGATAAAGGCCGTAAGAACGCTCTTAAGCATGGTTTTTCCAGGATACATACACCTTTTTTATAACAAGCGCCGTCTGGTTAGACGGCGGGACTGCAAATTTTGTTGATATAACCCGAATTCACTGACCGCCTGTACCGCTAAACACCCGCAGACAAAAAATCAGGTAGAAGAGGGGCGATTTTTTGCCGAAATATACGTTAAAGAAACCTTAAAGGACTTAAACGCTGCTTGCGATACTCAACAATGATGCGGGTTTTAGGTCAAACATTAATAATATAATTTATATAAAAAATTGTAAATAAGTTATAAAACAAACTGAACTGCCTGATAATCAATTGGTAAAATTTATACGTGTGTTGTTTGGGCGGTAGTTTCAAGAGCCATCGAAAAGGAAAAATCAAGGTTATCTTTTTGTTTCTGTAAGTTTTTATGAGCAATAGGTTAGTGAATTATGTGATTTCCTTTCGAATACACAGGGCTTGTACGTGAGTGGTTATTGTCCGGTTGCTTTAGCAGGATGATGGGTTTTTCATTTGTGGTGCAAGGGTAGGTTATCGGACTATCGCCCACAAGGGGGAATCTCTCGTATTTAAGAGGGTGTTTCTACGGAAGCAGCTGCGTTATCTGCCTTATGCTGTCAATCTGCTCCCGAAAGATATCCGCCATCGTTTTCGTAATTAATCTATCTGCTTTTACTGATAACCGATTGCCTGTTTTCTGAATTCAGTTACATTAGAGCATCAATCAACGATTTGCTTTTTTGTTTACCATTTAATTGCTATTGCCATATGAAACCCACACAGAAATCGCGCCGCTCGTTCTTAAAAAATGCGGCTTTGCTTTCGGCAGCTTCTGCCATTCCGTCGATTATCAATAAAGCGAATGCTTCGGCACCATGGATCGCTTCCGGCAAAGCCGGTGACAAAGTAAAACTGGCCTGTATCGGTATCGGTAATCAGGGTGGCTCGGATGTAATGTCCTTCGCCAAAACCGGACTGGCTGATTTTGTTGCTTTTTGTGATGTGGATATGGGTGCGCCCCATACGCAGGCAGTATTAAAAGCATTCCCGGATGTACCACGTTTTCAGGACTTCAGAACCATGCTCGATAAAATGGGCAACCAGATCGAAGCGGTTTCTGTAGGCGTTCCCGATCATTCGCATTTCGCGATCACGATGATGGCGATCGGTATGGGTAAGCATGTGTATGTAGAGAAACCCATGGCACGCACATTCAATGAAGTGGAACTGATGATGAAAGCCGCTGCCAAACACCCTAAAGTGGTAACACAGATGGGTAACCAGGGGCATTCTGAAGCCAACTATTTTCAGTTCAAAGCCTGGGTGGATGCGGGTATCATAAAAGATGTAACAAAAATTACGGCTCACATGAACAGCGCCCGCCGCTGGCATGGCTGGGATAAAAAATATACAGGACTTCCCGCGGGAGAGCCGGTGCCATCCTCACTGGACTGGGATACCTGGCATGGAGTTACACAAAAACATGAGTATAACCATGATTATATCAATGGCCAATGGCGTTGCTGGTATGATTTCGGTATGGGTGCCCTGGGCGATTGGGGTGCTCACCTGATCGATACTGCTCACCAGTTTCTGGATCTGGGTTTGCCCAATGAGGTTAGTATGCTGCGCGCTGATGGACATAATCCATTCTTCTATCCCCAATCTTCTACGATCCTGTTCCGTTTCCCTGAAAGAGGAAAGATGCCGGCTTGTGATATCACCTGGTACGATGGTGTAAACAATATACCACCATTGCCGGAAGGTTACCGCGGACCCGGACTGGATTCGAATATTCCACCACCCAGCAGCGGAAAAATTGAAGCACAGAAATTAAATCCGGGCAAGATCATTTATGGTAAGGACCTGACTTTTGCAGGTGGTTCTCACGGAAAAACATTGTCGATCATCCCTGAAGCAAAAGCGAAAGAGATGGAGTCTAAACTTCCGGTTGTGCCAGAAAGCACATCGAATCACTATGCCAACTTTTTGAAATCCTGTCTGGGCCAGGAGCAAACACGTTCACCGTTTGCGATAGCGGGTCCCTTGAGTCAGGTATTCTGCTTAGGGGTTCTTTCGCAACATTTGAATGCAACGCTTAAGTTCGACAGGAAGACCAAACAGATCACCAATAATAAAGCAGCGAATGAGATGTTGGTGGGTATTCTTCCGAGAAAAGGTTGGGAGCAGTACTATAAGATCTAATGAGTGAATGATAGAATAAGACACTTGAATATAATCTCTGCGTAAACTCTTTTACTCCCTGTCTCTGCGGTGATCTTTTCACCGCAGAGATGGAGAGAAGCAGAGTTGGCGCAGAGATTTTTTTATAAGCGGGCTATGCGGATGTTTCTGAATCTTACCACATCGCCATGACCGAGAAATCCGATGTGGCCGGATTTGTTGAATAAGCCCGGATGTTCTTTATGGTCCATCGTTCCGTTGCCTCCGGCTTCTTTGAGGTCTCCATCAACAATGACCACACCGTTAAGTGTTACTTTTATTTTATTTCCCTTGGCAACGATCTCTTCCGTATTCCATTCGCCGAGTGGTTTCAGAAACCCCCGTTTGGCGGGGATCACACCATAAACAGAACC
>CBHRAM010000363.1:0-3779 GCA_966076165.1 uncultured Chitinophagaceae bacterium | reverse complement strand
GCCAATGATCAATACACAAAAGCCATGATCGGCAAGGCTGAAACAGAAAATGCACTGGCCATAAGATTTGGTAAGGATACCGTAAAGCTCAACGGTGCATTTGTATCGCCCTGGCGCACACTCAGTTTTTCTGAAACAGCTATCGGATTGCGTGATCAAAGTGACCTGTTATATAAGTTAAATAACAAACCCGATCCATCAAAAGATTACAGCTGGATCAAGCCCGGCAAGCTGCTGCTCGATATGACACTTTCTACACAAGGCGCATTGGATTGTATTGATTTTGCACAGAAAATGAATTTTCAATATATCATGTTCGATGCGGGCTGGTATGGAAAAGGTTATGCCGCAGAATTTGATAAGGACTCAGACCCTGTAAAAGTAGTGGCCAATATTGATATGCCTAAAGTGGTGAGTCATGGAAAGGAAAAAGGGATTGGCCTGATCCTCTATGTGAATTATGTGGGATTGAAAAAGAATAATCTTGACACACTATTTACACTTTACAAAGGATGGGGTGTAAAAGGGTTGAAATTCGGTTTTGTGAACGGACTTTCTCAGGAGGGTATCACCTGGCTGATCAAAGCCGTGAAAAAAGCACAGGATTATGGGTTTATTATCAACGTACATGACAACTATAAACCCACAGGTATCAGTAGAACCATCCCAGCATTCTTAACACAGGAAGGCGTGAGGGGGAATGAAAACAATCCCGATGCTTTTCATAATACAACCTTACCTTTTACCCGCTTCTTATCCGGCCCGGCAGATTATACTTTTTGTTACCGAAGCCAGAGCGATAGTTTCAATAACACACTGCTCTCCAAAAAACTACAGGTAAGCCAGGCACAGCAATTGGCATTAACAGTTATCTTTTATAGTCCTTTACAATCCATGCTATGGTACGGAAGGCCGGCCTATTATACTCTGCCTGACCAGATCGATTTTTTTAAACAGGTTCCCACTACCTGGGATAAGACGATCAATATAAAAGGAGAAATTGGTGAATACATAACAGTAGCCAGGAAAAAAGAGGGTAAGTGGTTCATCGGATCTGTCACAAATGATAAACCTTATCAAACCAATATTAAACTTGATTTCCTTGATAAGGGCAAAAAATATACAGCAGTTATTTATGGTGATGATGGGAAAGGAGGGGTGATGAAAAAATCAAGTGAAGTGAATAGTAATTCTGTTATATCTGTTGATATTGCTCCAAAAGGTGGGGAGGCGGTGGTGATAGAACAGATGAGCAAGGAACAGAAGAACAGGGAACAGAAGAACAGGGAACAGAAGAGTAAAGAATAGTAAAGAACAGACGAATTGTAGAAGCAGGGTGTAAAATTAACAAGGAACAGATCAATGCGAAGTTGTTCCACTTCATCATTCCTCTGTTCCTTGTTCGTCTGTTCTATTGTTCTATTTCTTCCCTTTCATCGCCTTATAGCGCATCATTGCTTCAATATAATAATAGTCGGCATAGGTTAGCGGCACATCTACTTCTGAATTGCCGGGTAAATGTCCGGTGCTATGCTTTAAGATGAAGCCACCATTCTCACCAATAGGGGCCGTATAGGCTTTGGTGGATAATGCACGGATGATCTGTTCTGCATAACTCAGATAAAAGCCTCCTTTCTCACCGCTGTTATATTTACTCAATTCCAGTAATGCAGAAGCCGTAATCGCAGCTGCGGAAGCATCTCTGTAGGTTGCCGGAATATCGGGTGAATCATAATCCCAATAAGGAATTTTATCTGCAGTAAGGTTGCGGTGTTTTGTGATAAATGCTGCGATCTTATTCGCCTGTGTCAGGTATTTAGGGTCTTTGGTACAACGATACATAACGGTATATCCATAGAGTCCCCATGCCTGTCCTCTGGCCCATGCGGAGTAATCTGCATAACCCTGGGCAGTTTTCTTTTCATGTACACTGCCTGTTGCCGGGTCGTAGTCGATCACATGGAAAGAACTGTTATCTGCGCGGAAATGATTTTTCATCGTGGTGTTGGCATGTGTAACGGCGATCTTATAAAAAGAAGAATCGCCACTCACTTTGGTTGCCCAGAAAAGCAGTTCCAGGTTCATCATATTATCAATGATCACCGGAAATTTCCAGGTGCCATGGTCCCATGATTTGATACAGCCTACGGTTGGGTTGAATCTTGTGGACAAAGACTTGGCACTGGTTAATAAGATCTCTTCATACTCTTTAGAAGGACTTAAGCGATTGGCATTGCCAAAGCTGCAGTACATCATGAAACCCAGATCGTGGGTGCCTTTATTCAATTTTTCCTTCTCCAGTACTTTATCGATCCTGTTTGCCTCTGTTAATAAAGCCGGGTCCTTTGAATATTCGTACAGATAGAAAAGAGACCCCGGGTAAAAACCGCTGCACCACCAGCTTGAATTGCTGGTCTCAATTTTTTTTGTAAGCGGGTACCATGTTTTCGGAAATTTATCTGCCGGTAACAGGGTTCCCATGTATTTATATTGTGCCACCGCTTTTTGCAGGGCAGAGTCAATCACCTGTAAAAGTGGTTTGGGTGATTGTGCAAAAATACTTACCGATAAAACCAAACCGGTGAGTATCGAAATGATTTTTTTGCTGTGCTGCATGATAGAGAAATATTAAATGATAAATAGCTGAAAACTGTAAAAGAGAATGCCATCCCTCTATTACGGGATGGCATTCATTATTTGCTTAAATAACCTAAAGAACTGTGTTTACGGTTAGTCGATTATTTTGTCACTGGCCGCAACATTACCTGCTGCACCTGAGTAACCAATGTTCTGGTTCATGTGTCCGTCAGGATTGGCTAAGATAGCACTCTGCGGAACAGGCCATAACACATGGTACTGGCTGATACGGAACTGGTCTCCGTGTACAGTTACAAAATTGGATTTGTAGAAATTATTCTTCTCCAGAATACGATCTACCATAAAGTTTGAAGTAGAGAAATTCGCCAAAGTGTAAGTTTTACCATTGTAAGGCTGGCCTGTTTTTGCGAAGATATATGCGATCCTCGTCAGCTCAGTCTTACGTGGTTCTTCCCAATACAGTTCGCGCGCCCTCTCATCAAGAATAGTGGCTATGCTCATCTGTCCAGCAGTGTAAGGTGCACATTTTGCACGTGTTCTTACAGCGTTTACATCAGCAGCAGCATTGGCCGCATCTCCTTTCCACATATAAGCTTCTGCACGTAAGAGGTAAGTTTCCGCTAAACGGAATACATACCAGTCTGAGTGTCCACCCTGCATAGGTACATTCTCTGTATCCGGAATATACACTTTGTAGTGAGGCCAAGGGTACCATCTGCGAAGTGTATCATCGCACAATAAAGTACCGGTAGGCCCTTTTAACCTCAGACGCAGGCCATAGGCCGTATCCACACCTTTTAAAGCAGGGTTATTGTAACGCATGTTTTCAGGATATAACCAGTTGCCTGAAGTTGAGTCATGGCGAAGGTCATTGGCATCATCCCAGATACCATAGCTGCTGTACGCAGTATTTCTGGCACGGCCGATACCTCTTCCGTAAATATTCATCATATCAATTTCAACACCTGCAGAAGCGGTCATACCATTTCTGCCGGCTGGTGTGAAGATGGTTGTGCCGATCGATACACCCGGAGCAACCTGCCGCATGATACGCATACCACCGGTTCCACCAGTACCACCATCGAGCATGGAGCTTAAGAAGGCACTGGCAGTTCCCAGACGGTCTGTTACGAGGAACAGGGTTTCTGTATTGGCACCAGCAGCTTTGTTATCCGGACGGT
>CBHRAM010000362.1:0-3781 GCA_966076165.1 uncultured Chitinophagaceae bacterium | reverse complement strand
TGTATTCCATGAGGATGATTTTTAGAATGGAAAGTTATCAATAATTACACCCTCGCATCGGGTTAACTATGCACAAAAATTTATTTCTTCTTTTTGGCAGTGTCAATTATTTTGGGCAAAAACCCGCCCGGGCCAGGAGCCGGGACCGTTGTTGGAGCCGGTGCTGCAGCCGGTGCTGTACTATCCGGTATAAAAGAATAGCTATTAGGGTTTATCTTATAAAAAGTAATATTAGAAAGATCCTGGTTGGCTGTCATGCCGCTTTCACCCACTACGAGGGTATGGCGATAATTCTTGCTCAATAATACACGCTTGTCGGTATAAAATTTTTGTTGGCCCTGGTCCCAGTAAAGCTCTTCGCAAAAAAGTGTATCGCCTTTAATGTTAAAGATCACCACACTATCTCTCAGGTAAACCTTGTCTTCATTCTCTAAATACCTTCCGTAAAGCGCATTCAATTGACTCTCTACTTTCAGGCTGTCGTTATAAAAATCCACATGCAGGGATTTGGGGAATTCTGCTTTTTTAGAACTATCACCCTGGTAACGAAGCAATAGTGGTGCAGTAAGATGGGCGCGCATTTTTCCGTTCGTGCTCAGGTAACTATTGATATTCTTTCCTTCTTCAATACCCGGTTTCTTTTTACCCAGTTCCCTTACCTCGTTGGCATCATTTTCACAGGCACACATAAAAAAGCAGCCGAAAATAACGGCTGCCGTAAACATATTTTTATGGTGAAAAAGATTAATCATATTTCCGCTTGATGAACCAAAGATCGCTTAAACTCATTCCCAAAGTAAACTGCACATAATTTTCTGTGACATTATTAACAGATGAGCCTCTTTTGCCAAACTGCAGAGCTGTATTCATAACGGTAAACTGCTGGTCATAAGTTCTCCATTTTCTGATAGGGAAGCCCGCGCCAAAGGAAACACCATACGTTCTTAAACCGGCGCCGTCTGCGTTGATATAATCCTTACCGTAATAGAAACCTGTACGGAAGTTTACATTACCCCAATAGCTTTGTCCGGAAACAGGGTCGGCTGCAAACTGGATACCTAATTTGTACAACCAGCTGTCAGACAGTTTATCGGGCTGATCATAAAAACGGTATTTGGTCCATTGGGTAGAAGTGTACTCAAAGCCTATTGACCAGAGTTCAAAGATTCCCCTTGGGTTAGTGCTTGTTTTGTGAAAAGTGATACCGGCGGCATAGGTAGAAGGCAGGAGAACCTGTCCTTTTACACCGGTCTGATCAGAAATGCTGTCAATCTTAACATCACCGCTTACACCAACGATATACGTTTGTTTGGTCAGGTCCTGTGTAGCACTCAGCTTTTGCTGAAGGGTACCTGTTACCCCCAAACGAACCAGGTAGTTCTCGGTGGTTTTGGTCTCAGCATTTACTTTTTTGCCAACCGAGAATTCATATTGTACCCCGCCACTTAAGAAACCTCCGCTGAAACTGGTTTTAGAGGAGTTGACAGATTGGTAATAGGAAACGGTATCGTTCAGGAAAGCTTTTCTGGTGTTGACTTCTTTGCGTCCAAAATTGTAACCGGTATTCAATCCGATGCTGAATGTTTTCCATTTTTTGGCAAGGCCTACAAATACCTGGTTAATACCACCGCTACCCTCGTAAAGGGTCTGGAGACTGTCGCCGGCAACCCTGGCGCGGTTTTCGACAGAGTAGTTAATATTGCTTACCGGTTTTAATCCAAACGCCATACCCCATCCTTTTGCTCTTTTCAGTGGAACGCCCACGGCCAGATAAGAAGGTACAAAATAGTTAGAAGTGAATTTACCGGTAGGGGTAACGCTGCGCAAGGTTCTTGAATCGATGGTAACCCCGAGGTCGAATGTAACCATATACAGGCTGCTGTAAGTGGCAGGGTTATTAAAGTTGACTGATTGGCCTACGTTATTATTCAATCCGTCGGCATAAGCAGCAGAAAGGCCCCCGAGTGAACGGCTAACCGTATGTTGGCTCTGGTAGTATTCGCCGATACCATAACGGGTAAATGGAGAATTCTGTTGAGCCTGGGTATTTAGCAGGGAAAAACCGAAAATCACGACAAGGCAAAGCCTAGCCGTTGTTATACTCACTGATCGCATACAAGCCTTTATAGATTAAGTTAGGGTCGGCAAATATCCTGTTTTTTAGGTGCGGGACAAAAAAACCCATATCACCCCCGGTTAAGAGCACGTTAAAGTTGCTGTATTTCAATGAGTAAGCTTCAATAATTCCATCAATTTCTTTGGCCATTCCAAGGATAACCCCACTCAAAAGGTTGGTTTTGGTGTCATATCCCACCAGCGGGAAGTTAGATTCGGCCTTGATGAGGGGCAATAATGCTGTTTGTTCATGCATGGCCCTGAACCGCATATTCATACCCGGGGAGATACTTCCACCCAGAAATTCATGGGCATTGTTCACGAAATTATAGGTGATGCAGGTACCTAACCCAATGGCCAGATTATGTTGTTTAGGGAACAGGTCCACCGCCGCGGCAATAATGGCCAGCCTGTCGGCCCCGATGGTTTCGGGTTTTCCTACGGGTGTGGTCATGGGTAATTGGCTGGTATGCCCCAGTTTGTGAAAACGGGTATGCTGCGCCAGCAGAGTTTCCAGCTCGGCAGGATGATTGATCACAGAGGATAGGATAGATTTTGCCGGATGGTATTGATCGATCAGTTGTTGGATGGTGGATGGGTCTGTGTTTTCCAACACACGCTCTTCTACAAATTCACGTCCTTCAAATACGGCACATTTTAAGCGGGTATTGCCAAAATCAAAACAAAGCGTTGTATGCATAGGTGTTGGATTAGAAATCAAAATTAAAACCTTTGAGTTCTTTAAAGTGTCCGTTCAATATTATCTTCTCTTTAAGCCCCTCGAGGCCGGCCACTACAGGTAATACTTTTGCGAGATGCCTTTTCAGGTATTCAAGCCTTTGCCATTCGTGTAACAGGCCAAGCAGTTCATACTCTTCTTCCAGTGAAAGCCCGGCATGATGTGCCATATCGTAACTGGTTAAAGCTGTGTCTTCTTTTTTAAAATCCTTACTGATATTCAGCAAACGATGCAGGTCGCGGATCCCTTTGATCACTTTCCGGAGTAATTCTGCATGCCCGGTATCCTTATTGTTCGGATAAGTAACAATCGCACCGCTGTATAATTTTTCAGGAATATTTTTAACGATCTCCAATATCCTGAATACCTGTAAACCTTTGGTACGGATATCCATCTTGCCATCGGCGTGCACTTCTGCGATCTCGGTAATTTCCACCAATGTTCCCATCTCTGCCACACCGCTGTTCAATACGGTTGGAATACCAAAAGGCTTTGCCTCCGCATAACATTCATTGATCAGCTGCCGGTAACGCGGTTCAAAAATATGCAGGTTCAAAGCTTCGCCCGGGTACACAACAATGCCAAGAGGAAATATGGGAACAAAGTTCGTCATGTAACAAAAATAGGGCTTAAAGGAATGTGTAGAATGAATCTGTGAAGTGTGTAACACTGATGGAATATCGAAGAATGAGCAAGAAATATTGAATAATGAAGTGGGAGGTCTCTTTTTATTATTGCAACGGGTCAGTCTGCCGAGCGTACGGGGATATTTCGCTAAGAGAAAAACGGAGGAAAGAAGTGCCTCCTAAATTCGGAGATAATCAAAGAATCCATTTATTCAACATTCTTTGTTCATTATTCAGTATTCCCTCTGTTCAGTTCTCTCAACCGCACATACTTCAACCAGGTATACCATGCATTCATCTT
>CBHRAM010000361.1:0-3787 GCA_966076165.1 uncultured Chitinophagaceae bacterium | reverse complement strand
ACCTTGCTGATGATATCTCCAAAATGCTCTTCGCTTTCGGCAAATTTATTTTTATCGCAATCGATCACTAATAGCGGGCCTTCTTTGTAGCCGTCGATCCATTTATTGTAGTGTTCGTTGAGGCGTTTTAAATAATCGAGACGGATATTTTCTTCGTATTCCCTTCCGCGTTTCTGGATCTGCGATACCAGGGTGGGAACAGATGCTTTCAGATAGATCAAAAGATCCGGTGGCTGCACCATGGTTTTTAATGTCTGGAAGAAAAGATAATAGTTATCAAAATCCCTTTTGCTCATCAATCCCATTTCATGAAGGTTGGGGGCAAAGATGTTGGCATCCTCGTAAATGGTACGGTCCTGTATCACGGTTTCTGTTCCGTGGTGTATTTCGAGTAATTGATTGAGGCGGCTGTTCAGAAAGAAGATCTGCAGGTTAAAACTCCAGCGGGGCATATCCTCATAAAAATCCATGAGGTAGGGGTTATGGTCCACATCTTCAAATTGCGGGATCCAGCGGTAATGCTTGCTCAGCATCTCTGTCAAAGTGGTCTTTCCCGCGCCGATATTCCCGGCTACTGCTATGTGTTTTGGTTTCTTTGCTTTTGCCATAAGGATGAAAGTACGAAATACGGGGTTTGAAGTATGATTGAGGGGGATGTTTTTTTTGGATCATGGTTCATGGGTCATGGTTCATGGTAAAACCGCCAAAACTATGAACCATGACCCATGAACCATACGCTACACATAGTTCATCCCAATGGCCTGCCTCACCAGTTTCAGCGTTTCTGAGGCACTGGCACGGGCTTTATCGGCTCCCTGTTGTATGATCTTGCCCAATAAAGGTTTATTATTCTGGATATCGGCTGCTTTTTCGCGGATAGGCTGGATGAATTTTGCCATATCTTCTGCCAGCTGTTTCTTCATATCTCCGTAACGGATAAAACAGTTACCGGTGCTGCTGGCGTTAAAATCATCTTCAAATTTCTGAACCGCATCCGGTGTACTAACCAGTTTCATCAGCGTAAACAGGTTCTCAATATAATCAGGCTTCACAGAATCGGGTTCCGCGGGGCCCTGGTCTGTTTTGGCTTTCATGATCTTTTTGCGGATACTCTCATCATCATCCGCCAGGTAAATGGTAGCGAGTTGGTTTTCACTTTTACTCATCTTGCCGGTCCCGTCGAGGCTCATGATACGCACCAGTTCACTATCGTAGTTGAAGGCATAGGGCAGGGGTAATACTTCGCCATAGCGGTAATTAAAACGCTCAGCAAAATTTCTCGCCATTTCGAGGTGTTGCTCCTGGTCCTTACCCACCGGCACTTTTACGGCGCGGTGAATTAAAATATCGGCTGCCTGTAAAACAGGGTAGGTTAATAAACCGGCATTCACATTCTCTGGTTGCAGGCGCACTTTCTCTTTAAAAGTAACGGTCTTTTCCAGCTCCCCTTTATAGGCCAGCATATTCAGGTACAGATACAGTTCTGCGATCTCAGGTACATCACTCTGAATATATAAAGCCACTTTATCAGGATCCAGTCCGCACGCAATATTTTCTGCGATCACTCTGTGAACACTGTTCTGTAATTCCTTGGTATCGGGGTGGGTGGTGAGGCTATGCCAGTTGGCCACAAAAAAATAACAGTTATAATCATCCTGCATACGCACATAATTGCGCATCGCACCAAAATAATTGCCCAGGTGTAAAAAACCTGTTGGGCGGATCCCACTAAGAACAACCTCTTTTTCCATGGGGGCGAAGATAAGATTAGTCTATAGTCCATAGTCCATGGCCCATGGCTTTTTTTAGTTTACCGTAATTATATCGGGTAAAAATGACAAATAGGTTAAATATGAAATGGGTTAAGGATATTTGGGGGCAATTCGACAATTTGAAAATTAGCTAATTTGAAAATGAAGGTTTTGACCAATAAACCAGTAAACGAATAAACCAGTAAACCAATAAACCAACACCCCTCCATACTATCCTCCCCGATCGAATACCTCAAAGGTGTAGGGCCTTTGCGTGGGGATATGTTGCGGAAGGAATTATCCATTTTTACGTTCGCGGATCTGCTGGAGCTGTTTCCCAACCGGCATATTGATAAGACCAAGGTGAATAAGATTAGAGAGATTGGTCCGCAGACGGATTTTATACAGGTGGCGGGCACCCTCATGAGTTATGAAATGGTAGGTTCGGGCAGGGGGAAAAGATTGGTGGCACAATTACGCGACTCTTCGGGGATTCTGGAACTGGCCTGGTTTCAGGGGATCAACTGGGTGATCAAGGGATTGCATGTGGGAAGCGATTACCTGGTGTTTGGGAAGACAGGTTTTTTTAACGGCAAACCACAGATGGTTCATCCCGAAATAGAAGTGTATGTTCCAGCCAATGCAGATGGAAAGAATTTTCTGGAACCCGTATATCCCAGTACAGAAAAACTCAAAGCCCGTTCATTGAATGGCAGGCAGATCGGTAAACTCACTTTTGCTTTATTGTCTCAATTGAAGCCCAATGATATTGTTGAAAATATCCCGCAATACTTATTGGACAAACTGAAGTTGATGAACCGGTATGATGCGTATTGTAATATTCATTTTCCCACATCAACAGCCTTGTATGAGCAGGCGATGAAGCGGTTGAAATTTGAAGAATTATTTATCGCACAGGTTAGATTGAATTTAGTCCGTTTGCAAAGGCATAAAGTGAGCAGGGGTGTAGTATTTGAAAAAGTGGGTGAATATTTTAATACACTTTATTCAAAATACCTGCCCTTCGAATTAACCGGAGCACAGAAAAGAGTGATCAAAGAGATCAGAACAGATACAGGCCGCGGCCACCAGATGAACCGTTTATTACAGGGCGATGTAGGCAGTGGTAAAACCATTGTTGCCCTCTTAAGCATGTTGCTGGCAGCGGATAATGGTTATCAAAGCTGTCTCATGGCACCTACCGAAATATTGGCGCAACAGCATTACACAGGACTGAGTGAATTGTTAAAAGAAATGCCTGTTGAAATTGCCATACTCACCGGCAGCACCAAAACAAAAGAGAGAAAAAGAATATTACAGGGATTACTGGATGATACGATCCACATGGTAGTAGGTACCCATGCCGTGATTGAAGATGTGGTTCAATTCAAGAACCTCGGTTTGGTGATCGTGGATGAGCAACACCGTTTTGGTGTGGCACAACGAGCCAAACTATGGGAGAAAGCGGTGGTTCCCCCGCATGTATTGGTCATGACGGCAACACCCATTCCCCGAACATTGGCCATGACGGCTTATGGCGATCTTGACTATAGTGTGATGGACGAATTACCACCCGGCAGGCAACCGATCACTACCGTTCACCGTTACGAAACCGCCAGGGGGAAAGTGATGGATTTTGTGCGGTCGGAGATCGATAAGGGAAGACAGGCCTATTTTATCTATCCCCTGATCGAGGAAAGCGAAAAAATGAGCTATGAAGACCTGATGCAGGGATATGAGCAGGTAAAAAGTTTCTTTCCCGAACCCAAATGGCGGATCAGTATGGTGCACGGCAGGCAGCCGGCCGAGCAGAAAGAGACCAATATGCAGCGTTTTGTGAGTGGTGATACCCAGATCATGGTGAGCACCACGGTGATAGAAGTGGGGGTAAACGTGCCGAATGCGACGGTAATGGTGATAGAGAGCTCTGAGAAATTCGGTTTATCTCAGCTGCACCAGCTACGGGGCAGGGTTGGAAGAGGAAAAGAAAAAAGCTTTTGAATTTTATTAACGGCAGCTTCAGCCAGCAAAGAAGC
>CBHRAM010000360.1:0-3795 GCA_966076165.1 uncultured Chitinophagaceae bacterium | reverse complement strand
GTTAAAGAAGTTAAATTAGGTAAAGTAGTGATGGTTTACAACCCCCTCTTTAACCATTTTAACTACTTTAACGATTTTAACCAAACCGTCACCATCCCCCCTGCAGTCCTTCCTGCAAAGCCTTCTTATACTTTCGGAGATCAAAACTATACAGGAATGGGGCTTTGTGTGCGCCGCCTTTGCGGGTTTCTTTGAGGCGTTTTACAAAACCGAAACTGTTCATCCTTCTTTGAAAATTTCTGCGGTCCAGCTTTTTGTCAAGAATGGTTTCGTATAGTTTCTGCAGTTCCGGCATGGTAAATTTCTGTGGCAGTAAATTATAGCCGATAGGCTGGTGGTTCAATTGTAAGCGAAGTGTTTCCAGGGCATTGTCGAGAATATGCTTATGGTCCATGAACAGTTCGGTAATACTGTGGATCTCATGCCATTCACAACTTACCGAATTCATATCCGGCTCGGGGATGACCACTGCAAAATCTACCAATGCATAAAAACCTACCGTAATAAAACGCTGGATAAGCCAGTGGTCTTTGCCTACTTTAATACCATCTTTTTTCATGATGTTGAGATGGTGTTTTTTATCGGAACGGTTGGGCAGGCCGAATACTTTGAACTGCTGTAGGAAAATATCATGAAGCCCCGTTCTTTCCCTTAAGACCCTTGTGGCCGCATCCTCAATATCCTCGTCCTTATAAATAAAACCACCGGGCAGGGCCCATTGATCCATATTTCTCATTTTCAGCAGCAACACCTTCAGCTCATTCTCATGAAAGCCAAAAATGACGCAATCCAATGATACAGAAGGCATAAAGTATTTGCCCCCGTCCTGTATGATATCCTGTATGGTTTTGTCCGGCCTCATTTGAAGACTAAAAATAACATAAAATTCAGGTGCTTCAGTTGGATTTTCAAATTTAATAAGTATCATTGTGTCATACAGACGCAATGAATAAGCAATTAACTATGAATAACCGCAGAACCTTTCTGAAAAACACATCGGCCCTTGCTTTGGGCAGTTTGCTCCTTAACAAAGACCTGCTGGCCAATGCGCTGGTGAACAAAGCCGGTATGCCCGGTATGGGGCTTCAGTTATATACATTGTTCAGTGTGTTTGATGATGATGTACAGGGCAACCTGAAAAAGATCGCCGATATTGGTTATACGGAGATAGAATCTGCCTTTAGTAAAAAAGGGGGATTCTATGGCATGCAGCCCAAAGAGTTTGCTGCGACTTTAAAGAACCTGGGTATGAACTGGCGTTCACATCACGTACTGGGGGCACCTTTTAAATTACCTCCCGGCGCTAAAATGCCGGTGCAGGCCGATGGTAAGCCATTAGTGATCCCGCCAATGAAGAACCTGCGTGATAATTACCAGGAATTGGTAGACCAGGCTGCAGAAGGTGGCGTTAAATACCTGGTTTGTGCGAATACACCGATCGGTACCCTGGACGAGATCAAATCTTCCATAGAAGTATTGAACAAAACCGCAGAAGCGGTAAAGAAAGCAGGATTATTATTTGCCTACCATAATCATGATGCAGAGTTCAAACCCGTAGAAGGACAGATCCCTTACGATTTGATCTTATCGCAAACCGATAAGAACCTGGTGAAAATGGAACTCGATCTTGGCTGGGCACAGAAAGCAGGGAAAGATCCGGTTGCCATGTTCAAAGCGAACCCCGGCCGTTTCCATCTCTGGCATGTAAAGGATATGGATGCCAATTTTGAGCATATACTCGAAGTAGGCAAAGGCTCATTCGATTTCAAACGCATTTTTGATCATGCCAAAGACTCGGGAATGAAATATTTCTTTATAGAGCAGGATGGGGCACCCAAGCCGTTTGAGAATATTACCACCAGTTATCAAAACCTGCATAATCTGCTGAAATAAGCTTTTCTATATAATGCAAGCAAGCAATCCCCGCACCCCCTGCGGGAAAACAAAAGGCCTGTTGAACTTTTCTTCAGGTCTTTTTGTTTTCCTGATATATATCAGGCCGGGACTAGATAATATTTTCTATTTTCAGGTTATCCAGCAGACAGCTTCTGTCTGCATTTACCGATCAAACATGCCATTATGAAAAAAATGCTCACGCTGTGTGTCATCGTACTGCTCAGCTATTCATCCTTCTCACAAAATAATATCTCCACAAAAGCCAAGGCTTTGCTGGCTAAAATGACACTGGAAGAAAAACTGGGCCAGTTAAATCTGATCATACCCGGAGGTGCAGCAGTTACCGGTTCTGTGGTGAGTACCGATGTGGAATCAAAGATCAAGAGTGGAAAAGTAGGTGGGTTGTTTGGTTTCTGGGGCCCAGAGAAAATCCGTAAGGCACAGGACCTGGCCGTAAAGAATACCAGGTTGCATATCCCGATGATCTTTGGATTGGATATTATACATGGCCATAAAACCATCTTCCCGATTCCTTTGGGATTATCTGCTTCCTGGGATATGGGACTGATAGAACAGTCTGCCAGAATTGCCGCATTAGAAGGAACTGCTGATGGATTGAACTGGGCTTTCTCACCCATGGTAGATATTGCCCGTGATGCACGCTGGGGGAGGATCTCAGAAGGTTCAGGGGAAGACCCCTATTTAGGTGGTGAGATCGCAAAAGCGATGGTACGTGGTTATCAGGGTGCGGATCTGTCTAAGAACAATACCTTAATGGCTTGTGTAAAACACTTTGCCTTATACGGTGGGGCAGAAGCCGGACGTGAATACAATACGGTGGACATGAGCCGTATTAAAATGTATGAATATTATCTGCCGCCTTATAAAGCAGCCATTGATGCGGGAGCGGGAAGTATCATGAGTTCCTTCAATGAAATTGAAGGTGTGCCTGCTACGGGAAATAAATGGTTATTGACAGATCTCTTGCGCAAACAATGGGGCTTCAAAGGATTTGTGGTGTCGGATTATACTTCGTTGAATGAAATGGTCAATCATGGTGTGGGCGATCTGCAAACCGTATCTGCCCAATCATTGAAAGCCGGACTGGATATGGATATGGTGGGAGAAGGCATGGTAAATACTTTAGGTAAATCACTGAAAGAAGGCAAGGTTTCGCTTGCAGAGATCGATCAGGCCTGTTTGAGAATTCTTGAAGGGAAATTTAAGTTGGGGTTATTTGATGACCCTTATCGTTATATAGATGAGACAAGGCCTGCAAAAGATATTTTAACCCCGGCAAACCGTGCGGCTGCAAGAAATATTGCTGCACATAGTATGGTATTGCTGAAAAATGATCAGCAGGTATTGCCCCTTAAGAAATCAGGAACCATTGCCCTGGTTGGGCCATTGGCTGATAACAAAAGAAATATGCTGGGCACATGGGTAGTGGCAGGTGATTGGAAACAATCGGTTTCTGTTTTGGAAGGCATCAGGAATGTTGCCGGTAACAGTGTCAACATTATTACTGCCAAAGGAGCAAACTTTACAAATGATACTGCATTATTCCTTAAAAGAGTAAATGCATTGGGCGTAGAAGCAGAGATCGATTCAAGATCATCTGAAGAAATGATCAATGAAGCCGTAGCTGCTGCGAATAAAGCAGATGTAGTGGTGGCGGTTGTGGGAGAAACTTCCAATATGTCCGGTGAAGCCGCAAGCCGCGCTGATATCAGTATCCCGGCCAGTCAGCAGGACCTTTTAAAAGCATTGGCGAAAACAGGTAAACCCTTAGTGATCGTCCTGTTTAACGGAAGGCCTTTAACCCTGGTTTGGGAAAATGAACATGCAACGGCAATACTCGATGCATGGGCACCCGGAACAGAGGGGGGTAATGCGATT
>CBHRAM010000359.1:0-3844 GCA_966076165.1 uncultured Chitinophagaceae bacterium | reverse complement strand
TCTATGGTCTATGGTCTATGGTCTATGGTCTATGGTCTATGGTCTATGGTCTATGGTCTATAACGAATCAAGAGCCGGAATATTTGCCTTAGCAATCATCTGTACTGAAGTGAAACTATGGCAGACTAAAGTAGTGTTGCCCATCATCATAATCCTTATCCAGTGCATCAATTACGATCTGCAGATGTTTTTCATTACCCAGAAAGTCTGCATTACTGGCATCAATAAAGATGGTTTTGATATTATGTTGTTTGATATAACTGGTATAGGTTTCCTGAATATTGAATAAATATTCATCCGGAATGGATTGTTCGTAGGAACGGTTTCTTTTCCGGATGTTCGACTGGAGCTTATTTACCGGTGCATGCAGGTAAATAAGGATATCAGGAAATGTGAGTTGCTGGTGAATGATATCAAACAATTTCTGGTATAACCTGAATTCTTCTTCCGGAAGGTTCACTTTTGCAAACAATAAGCATTTGGTGAAGAGATAATCGGATATGGTTACACTCTGAAACAGGTCCTTCGTGTGGATCATCTCCTTTAACTGCTTATATCTTTCCGCCATAAAGAACAATTCCAACGGAAAAGCATATTGGGCAGGGTTCTCGTAGAATTTGGGTAAAAAAGGATTGTCTGCAAACTCCTCCAGTATCAGCCTCGCATTAAAATGTTTGGCTAATAAATGTGTCAATGTGGTTTTGCCCACACCAATATTCCCTTCAACTGTAATAAAATGATGCTTCATGAATAATTTCCGCGATGATGGTCAAAATTAACCGCCATCAGTTAGCATCGGGAGATTTTTTTTGCACATCTAATTCATCTGTACAATCTGCCAATAATTCAGTAATGGTCTTTTTCAATACCGGGTGAACCAGTTCGGGGGCTATTTCTGAAAGTGGTAACAAGGCAAACCGCCTCATGGGTAAAGCCGGGTGTGGCAATTGGAGTAACTCTGTAGAGAGTACCAGGCCATCAATCAGCAAAATGTCCAGATCTATGATGCGGGGCCCCAGCTTTTCGGCCCTTTTACGTCCCATATCCGTTTCAATATCCAGCAGTTGTTGCATGAGGTCCTCCGGACTGAGTGCTGTTTCCAAGGCCAGGCATTGGTTATAGAAACTGGGCTGATCGGTCTTTCCCCATGCCGCCGTTTCATAAATAGCCGAATAATGAACGATATTGCCGCAGGATTGTTGAATCAAACGAACAGCTTCCTGTAAGTAAGCATATCTGTTGCCCAGGTTACCGCCTATCAGCAAATAAGCTGTATTCATAAATTGGAAGTGTAGTGAGGTTCAAATATCTTTAAATTCATTACCATTTAATAATAAAAATATGAAGGGCTTCTTTAAAATATTTTTTGCCTCATTATTAGCCATGATCGTTTTTACCGTTATCGGCATATTTGTATTGATCGGGTTTATTGTGAGTGCTTCATCTTCCGATAAACCCTATATAGGAAGCCGGGCTGTTTTGGTGCTGGACCTGTCCAATAAGTTCAAGGAACAGGCAGTGGATAATCCCTTTGCTGCTTTAATGAATGATCCGGATAATGATGCCCCTTCTTTGTATGATATGGTAAGGTTGCTAAAGCATGCGAAATCAGATTCATCTATCCGTGGTGTTTATATTTTATGCGGCAATAACAACAACGGTTTTGCTGCAAGCGAAGAATTACGAAAAGCGATTTTGTCTTTTAAAAACTCAGGCAAATTCGTGATGGCCTATGGAGAAGCGATCTCGCAAAAAGGGTATTATGTAGGCAATACTGCGGATAAACTGTATTGTCATCCGCAGGGCGGAGTAGATTGGGGAGGATTTTCCTCCAATATGATGTACCTGAAAGGATTGCTGGATAAACTGGAGATACAGCCCCAGATCTTCTATGCGGGTAAGTTCAAAAGTGCAACAGAGCCTTTACGGGAAACACAAATGACAGAAGCTAACCGCTTACAAACCTCTGTATGGCTGGGCGATCTGTATAACCGTTTTCTGGAAGCAGCATCCGCTACCCGTAATATTGATACAGCCAAACTCAGAGGCCTTGCCGTTACAGGTGCGATTCAATCTGCCTATGATGCCTATTCGAATAAGCTGGTGGATGGATTGAAATATGATGACCAGATAAAGAAAGAATTACAGGGCTGGTTACATATTGATGAAAAGGACAGGATCAATTTTGTGAGTTTTGGCGATTATGCCAAAGCGGTGGACTATAAACAGGGTGGTAGCGAAGATAAGATTGCCATTATCTATGCTGATGGTGATATTGTATCGGGCCATGGCGATAATGAACAGGTGGGTAGTGATGCTTATCGGACCCTGATCCGTAAAGTAAGGCTCGATAAAAGTGTGAAAGCGCTTGTGTTCCGTGTGAACTCTCCCGGCGGAAGCTCTTTGGCCAGTGATGTGATCTGGCGTGAGATCAGCTTAACGCGCAAAGAAAAACCTGTGATCGTTAGTATGGGAGATGTGGCAGCTTCGGGTGGATATTATATTTCATGCAATGCCGATTCTGTTTTTGCCAATGCCAATACGATTACCGGCTCTATCGGTGTATTCAGTATTGTTCCCAATTTTCAATCCTTCTTTAAAAATAAATTGGGTATCACTTTTGATGCAGTAAAAACAGCACCGTATGCCGATATGGGTAATAGCGACAGGCCCCTGACCGAAACTGAGAAAAGGTTTTTCCAGGCCGGAACAGATTCGATCTACTATACATTTAAATCAAGGGTAGCGAACGGACGTAAAAAAGATATGGTATATGTAGACAGCATTGCACAGGGTAGGGTATGGACCGGCAAAAGGGCCATTGAAGTGGGGTTGGTAGACCGTATCGGAACCATGCAGGATGCCATGGATTGCGCCGCAAGAATGGCGAAACTTAAAACCTACAGTGTAAAAGAATATCCTGAAAAGAAAAATATCATTGAACAACTCCTCAGTAATTATAAAAAGTCAATTAAGAAGGATTTGATCAAAGAAGAGATAGGTGAGAGCCAGATGCGTTTGATCAAAGAATTAAAACAGGTGAAAGAGATGATCGGAATTCCCCAGACAAGAATGCCCTTCACTGTAGACATTCATTGATCATTATTGTTTGAAAAGCCTTTCATCAAAACGAAAATCGGAATGGCCGATCAGTTTTGCTTTCCTGAAATCGGGATGTAAAGGATTGATCAGGTAATTATACTCTCGGTGAACAATCGCCGATGGGCAGCGTACAGAAAGTGTCTTTTTTGTTTGCAGAATTTCCTGTCCCATCCATTGGGTATAATCGAAGTCGTGGTACCAGTTTTTCTTTAAGCTTTGCAGCTTGATATCCTGGTAGTCCATAGTGTTGGGAAGTTCGATCTCCATCAGCCGGATCATCTGTAACTCCTCCAGCGTAAGCGCATTAGCCAATACTTCGAGCAAGGCAAGGGAAATCGATTCGCTGGTATAGATAACCGGGATCCCGGCAGGGTTCCACCTGCCCCCTTTTAAGCGGGCACCTGTTCCGGAGAGGTCATTCGCGAATTTTCTGTGTGCAAACCGGTAAACGATCATGTGTACACACCGTATTGTATCCTGCTGAGCTGGTCTATCACTTCCTGTATACCGCGGTCAGAATAGAGTGATTGGAAGTTGAGTATCTGCCCCATTACCGGTTTGTCTTTTTTTAGCCATTGGTAAAAGGTATCGGCACTGGTAAAAGTTTCGAGGCCAAGGTTGATCATTTCCTGCAATAGGAGGATACGGTCTGTATAAATACCTTCAAACGAAGAGTTATTTTTGGCGTAACGCTGTAAGGTTCTTTCTGAGAGATGAAGCATATTGGCCCAGTCTGTTTGTG
>CBHRAM010000358.1:0-3845 GCA_966076165.1 uncultured Chitinophagaceae bacterium | reverse complement strand
ATGACGAGCAGATCTTACCTACTATATTAAGTCGCTGCCAGCTGATAAAAGTACCTATGCTGGAAAACAGCGAGGTAGAGACTGCGCTGGTAAACCGTGCCAAAGCCAGCCCGGAAACTGCCCACCAGGTAGCTGGTATTTGTGAGGGCAATTACCGGGAAGCGCTCCAGATGCTGCAACATGCCGATGAGGACTGGCAGAGCCTGCTGCGTGAATGGCTGAATGCCACCCTGAAAGGTGGCCCTGCGGCACAGGTAAAATTTGTGGAAGAAGTGAGTAAGCTGGGCCGGGAGAAGCAAAAACAGTTTCTTCGCTTCTTTAACCACCTGCTGGAGCAAAGTATCCGGATCAAGGTTTTGGGGGTGGATCAGCTGGTTTTGGCGGATAATGAGCGTGATTTTGCCCTGAGATTGAATAAAATAGCCTCAGTAAGCCAGCAACAGGGCATTATTGAGGAGCTGGACCGGGCCGCCTACTATATTGAACGCAATGCCAATGCCAAAATGCTGTTCCAGGCCCTGACCAATAAACTGTATCATCTCATTCAGAACAAAACCCTAATTTTGATGGGGTAAGGCTTGGCTGGATGGCAGATGTTAGATGCCGGATAGCAGAGCTGGTGAGGGAGTATTTGAGGAGGGTGTGTAATTGGTTTGCTATATGAAACATACCAATCAGCACAACGTTGCACTGTTATACGCTTATCAATATATTTTGAAGGCAGGATGCTGAACCGCTTCTACACCGGAAATAGCCGATCAGGGCCCGGAACCTTGAAGTGAGTGACACAACAGAAGCATCATAGCAGTACTATAGCCCGCCCAATCGTTCCCGCTTTTTTATTATTAACCTAGTTTATCATTAGCATATGGGATGTGGATCATGTAGTTCGTCGAAAGACGGGGGAAAGCCGGGTGGCTGTAAAAGCAACGGCGGTTGCAGCACGGGTGGCTGTAACCGGCTGAATGTACACGATTGGTTATTGAACCTTCCTTTCAGCGATCCTGAAAGTAATTGCAAGGTGATTGAAGTAAGCTTTAAACAGGGCAGCCGGAAAGATTTCTTCCGCAATACCACTTTACAATATTTTGAGAAAGGCGATTACGTTACGGTTGAAGGCGTAAGCGGGTTTGATGTGGGTGAAGTAAGCCTTACCGGTGAGCTGGTGCGCTTGCAGATGAAGAAGAAGGGTGTTGATGAGTTTGGGGCCGAAATGAAAAAGATCCTGCGCCGCAGCAGTGACAGGGATATTGAAACCTTCCAGATCAGCAAGGGGCGTGAGAAAGAGATCCTGGCCCGTAGCCGTGCCATTGCCCGCCAGCTGAATGTACAGATGAAACTGAGCGAAGTAGAAATTCAGGCCGATGGTAAAAAAGGTACTTTCTTTTATACCGCTGATGACCGTGTGGATTTTCGTGAACTGATCAAAGTATATGCAGGCGATTTTAAGGTAAAAGTTGAAATGCGCCAGATAGGCATCCGACAGGAAGCCGCGAAAGTGGGCGGTATCGGCAGTTGTGGCCGCGAACTTTGCTGCAGCACCTGGCTGAATGATTTTAAGAGCGTGAACACCACCGCTGCACGTTACCAGAACCTTTCCATCAATCAAACCAAACTCAGCGGTCAGTGTGGCCGTTTGAAATGCTGTTTGAATTATGAACTGGATACCTACCTTGATGCTTTGCAGCAGTTTCCTGATTATGCAGAAACACTGGATACCGCCATGGGAACGGCTCAGCTGATCAAGAAAGATATTTTCAAGAACCTGATGTGGTATATACTGCCGAATAATACCAAGCATTATCCTTTAACGATCGCAAGGGTTAAAGAGATCAAGCGATTGAACCGTGAGGGACAAAAAGTGGATGAACTGCAGGCAGTGGAAATTGTAAGCAGTAAACAAAGAGAAGAAAACGAACCGGCGGCATTTGTGGATCTGGTTGGACAGATCAGCCTGAAAACACTGGAGAAGAATGACCGCAGGCGCCGTGACCAGGATAGATCGAACAGAGGTGGTGGACAGCAGGGTTCAAGAAATCAAGGATCAAGAGAACAAGGCCCAAGGCAACAGGGTGGACAAGGACCAAGAAATCAAGGAGGACAAGGTTCAAGAGAACAGGGGCCGAGACAGGAAGGTCAGCAGAGGCCACCGCAACAAAATCGTGGGCCGCAGCAGGGAGGACAGGGTCCAAGGCCACAAGGACCAAGAAATCAAGGAGGACAAGGTCCAAGACAGGAAGGGCAACAGAGACCGCAACAAAATCGCGGGCCGCAGCAGGGAGGACAGGGTCCAAGGCCACAAGGACCAAGAAATCAAGGGCCAAGGCAGGAAGGTCAGCAGAGGCCTCCGCAAGGGCCGGCACCGGATGCACCGAAAGAAAGTTAATTTATAATAGATATTTAAAACGCTACCCGATCAGGTAGCGTTTTTTATTTGGAGATTTTTGGATTGAGGAAAAATGACAAAGAGAAAACCGGAATAAAGAAGATCGTTCTTATTCGTAGATATACTCCTGAACAACTGATTTATAACTGATTTTTTTCAACAGCCCATTAGCATAATATTCATATTGAAAATCCTGCGACAGCGGGTTATTGGCACTTAATAAAAAAGCTGAGCTATAGGCGAAGTATGGAATTAGTCCCAGGTTTTTAAAGGGATTTGTTTTGGTATCGTACCCACTTGTATATACCTGGTGTTTTGAAGTTCCAACCGGCCAAACATAATTGTTATCTGTTTTAATAACGTTATCATTGGCATCATAATAAAATGAACTGATCTGTTCAGGTATTACTGCGGGATGCAAAGAAGTTTGTCCGGTAAAGGATGTGTCTGTTACCAGTCTTCCTTTTGTGTCGTATACATAGGTGTTAATTAGCCAGTACCTGCTTGTGTCTGAACTGATCCTTCGCAATCTTTGTACCAGCTGATGATTGATGTTATATAAAAAAGAATCCCGGCCCGCGTTTACCAGGTTTCCCTGATCATTATATTGAAGGGTATGATAATAGTTATAGTACAGCATAAAGGGCATGGGCCCTCCTGATGAAGAAGGAAGTCCCCGCATTCCGCTGTCTGTAATTGATACCAATTTACCGCTGCCATCATAGGCAAATAATTCAGTCAGATAACAGGTGGCGCAATCATTGCCAAGCGAATCGGCCATATTGGTCCTGACCTTTACAAGCCGTGTACCGGATAGATTGACCGCATCATGTTTGGTACAGGCAAAGAATAGCAGGCAACCGGTTATTACAGATAATATCCGTAAACGATTCGTCATGTTTGTAAGGGATAAAATAAGTGGGGGCTAACTAAATTTACAAACTTTCTCTTAATTGCACATCATTTAAGGGAAATCGCATTTGCCTGATCCTGCTTATAAAATAAACACCTGAACCACAGGGGTTTAAAAAAGGGTAAGAAGCAAATGAATTTGCATCTTACCCTTTTACTGTTTTCGATAAACTGTTTAATTGAGTTTATCCATCTCTTTGGCCGTAAACTCCATCAGTGTTTTAATATGTTCAGGAGAAAGATCAAATTTCAATCCTGCCGCTGCATATAGTTCAGGCAATGTTTGGGTTCCGCCGAGGCTGAGCGCATTGATATAATTCTGTAAAGCCTGCTTTGGGTTTTGCTGATACTGCATCCATAAACCGATAGCACCTAATTGTGCAATGCCGTATTCGATATAATAGAAAGGCACTTCAAATAAATGCAGCTGACGCTGCCAGCCAATGCGCCGGTAAGTATCGAGCCCGGTATAGTCGATACTGCTGGTTGAGAATTCTTTTCCGATCTCCATCCACTTGTTGGTTCTTTCCTCAATAATGTGTTGAGG
>CBHRAM010000357.1:0-3854 GCA_966076165.1 uncultured Chitinophagaceae bacterium | reverse complement strand
CCGATTGAGGAGGAAATTGGTGGTGTCAGTTTACCCAAAAGTTCTTTTGAAACACAGCACCTGGTAATCAAAGACAGTAGCTATACTTTTACTGCAGAAAGTACAGACAAAGGCATTATAAGATACGAGGGCAAAAAAATGGATATTTTTGGAAAAGAAGGCGTGAATAACGGCAAACATTTTACGGCCATCTTCAAGAGCAACGGTGACCAGCTAACGATCTGCTATAACCTTGCCGGCACGGGATACCCCGAATCTTTTTCAACAAAAGGGAAGCCCTTGTATTTTCTTTGTGTATTTGTGAAAGCTGAAACCAATTAATGAACTCTGGTTCTGATGATCATATAATAAACAGACATCATTCTTAGAGCAAACATTTTATCATGGAACCGCATTTTGAATTAAGTGACAAAGCATTTGAACAACAGTTTGCCGATTGTTCTTTAAACCCGGCGATCTTTAGTCATGAAGCACATCTCCGGCTTGCCTGGATCCATATCCAAAACTATGGAGTTGAACAGGCGGTAACCAATATCTGTACACAATTGCTGGCATTTGCAGACACCGTTGGTGCCCGTGACAAATACAATAAGACTCTGACGGTAGCTGCGGTGCGGGCCGTTTATCATTTTATGGAAAAAACGGATGCGGATAATTTTGCTGATTTTATCTTGGCCTGTCCCCGTTTGAAATACCATTTCAAAGAACTGATGGCCGCGCATTACGGATTTGATATTTACCGTTCTGAAAAAGCAAAGCAGGAATATCTGGAACCTGATCTGTTAGCCTTTACCTGATGGAGGATCTTGAACATAGCATCGATCACTGGATACAGGCATTGGATCAATATGATCTGAAACAGTTATGCAGTAAGCCATCGCAAAACAGCTGGTCAATGGGGCAATTGTACCGGCACCTGATCGCAGATACAGGGTATTATATTGAACAGATCCGATTGTGTTTGGATACCAATGAGCATGCAACAGAAGAATCGGCAGCATTTGCCCAGTCTATATTGCACAACAACGGTTTTCCGGATCAGCAGATCAAAGGTGATCCTTCCCATGCATCGATACCACAGCCTACGGATAAAAAGCAATTGATCACTGATCTGCAAAAACTGAAAGAAGCGGTTCTTGTTTTAAAAGAAGCTGTTTTTTCATCACGGAGTAAAGGCAAAACAAAACATCCGGGCCTTGGTTATTTTTCTGCAAGGGAGTGGTACCGGTTTGCTGACCTGCATTTCCGGCATCATTTGAAGCAAAAGAACCGGATAGATCATTTTCTTGAAACGGTTGAGTAATCAAATCCATCCTTCTTACCCTATCTTTCAGGAACAAAGAAGCCCGTATTGCTATGAAGCGAATATTGCCCGTGATCGTTCTCTCCCAGTTTTTCTGCACTTCCCTGTGGTTTGCAGGTAATGCGGTGATGGGTGATATCATCAAAAACTTTGGGCTTGACAATCGTTTTCTCGCCAACCTTACGAGTTCGGTACAATTCGGTTTTATCTGTGGCACATTGTGTTTTGCCGTGCTGGCAATTGCTGACCGCTTCTCCCCTTCCAAAGTTTTCTTTACCTGTGCTATGATCGCTGCCCTGCTGAACCTTGGCATCTGCATCAGCGATCTTTCTGTTGCAGCTTTATTGGGGTTTCGTTTTTTTACCGGGTTCTTTCTTGCAGGTATTTATCCGGTGGGCATGAAGATCGCATCGGATTATTATCAAAAGGGATTGGGCCGTTCGCTTGGTTTTTTAGTGGGGGCATTGGTATTGGGCACTTCCTTTCCGCATCTGTTAAAAAGCTTTGCTTCAAACCTTCCCTGGAAATATGTGATCGTTTCTATTTCAGCATTGGCTACGCTTGGCGGACTGGCTATGCTGGTTCTTGTTCCGGACGGGCCCTTTAGAAAACCCGGACAAAAATTACGGCTCACTGCTTTTGTCAGAGGTTTTCATAACACACATTTCAGGGCTGCGGCATTTGGCTATTTCGGACATATGTGGGAACTGTATACATTCTGGGCATTTGTGCCGGTAATGCTTATTACCTTTCAGAATTATTTTCATACCGAATTAAATATTCCTTTTTTATCTTTTTTAATTATTGCCTCAGGCTCGCTTGCCTGTGTGCTGGGTGGATTATTGGCACAGGTATACGGGGCAAAGAGAATAGCAACCATCGCATTGGGGTTATCGGGTCTATGCTGTTTACTTTCACCGGTTCTTTTGTTTACGGGTTCGGTACCTGTATTGCTGGGCTTCCTGTTTTTCTGGGGTTTGGTGGTGGTTGCCGATTCGCCATTATTCTCAACGCTGGTGGCACAAAATGTTGCCGAAGAATCGCGGGGCACTTCATTAACCATCGTGAACTGCATTGGATTTTCCATCACTATTATCAGTATCCAATGCCTCAAATTATTATCGGAAAATATAAATACGAAGTATATTTATCTTATGCTGGCAGCAGGGCCTGTATTAGGTTTGGTGGCTTTGCTGAAAGATAGCCTGCCCGCTACTGTAAAACCGAAAGCATGATACAACTGATCAGAACCCATTCAGACAACCCTGATTTTATTGCATTGGTGCGCATGCTGGATACGGATCTTGCGATCAGGGATGGTGCGGACCATGCATTCTATGCCCAATTCAATAAAACGAATAAACTCCGTTTTGTATTGGTTGCTTATCAGGATGAACAACCTGTTGGCTGCGGGGCCATCAGGGAACTGGCCATGGATACGATGGAAGTAAAACGCATGTTCGTTATACCGGAACAACGTGGAAAGGGGATCGCTTCTGCCATTCTTGCTGAACTGGAACAATGGGCCAGGGAACTCTCGTTCACCATTTGTGTTTTGGAAACCGGTAAAAGGCAGCCCGAAGCCATCAGTTTATACCAGCATAACGGATACCGGATCACTGAAAATTATGGGCAGTATATAGGGATGGGAAACAGCGTTTGTTTCCGGAAAGAGCTGGAATAGATTTTCTAATATGGTTATTGTTTGAAAATATTTCCAAAGATCTGTCCCGGTTTTGTCTACTCATTTGTTATTTGAACAGGAACTTCTATTCAATAACAAGTAAAACTTATTTACATGGACGAATTTGCATTGATCATGCGGCACCAGG
This sequence comes from uncultured Chitinophagaceae bacterium, assembly GCA_966076165.1. Classification (GTDB taxonomy): domain Bacteria; phylum Bacteroidota; class Bacteroidia; order Chitinophagales; family Chitinophagaceae; genus Sediminibacterium. The sequence continues at coordinate 719 of CBHRAM010000357.1, read as the reverse complement.
ACGGTGCCAAACTGGCTTCACCCGAACAGATGCAGGCATGGATGAAACAGACCATGGACTGGATCGGCAGCATTGCCGCGCAAAACAAATTTGTAGGCGGCACCGGACTGCCTTTTGATGGTGCCCGTGTGGTGAACTCCAATAAAACCGTAACCAACGGTCCTTTTGGAGACATCAAAGAAACCATTGGCGGATTGATCACGGTGAGAGCTGAATCCTTTGAAGAAGCGGTTGAGTTTGCCAAAGGATGTCCTGTTTTGCAGGGCGAGGGCAATACGGTGGAAGTAAGAAAGATCGCAAAAAGAGATGGTGTTCATTAACCTGTTCAACCCTGTATCGATAAAACGATACAGGGCTTTTTTATGCAGCAACCTGAATTGATACCTCATTTGTTCCGGACAGAGTTCAGCAGGATCACAGCTGTGCTGTGTAAGTTGTTTGGCATGGAACATATAGAAACAGCCGAAGACATTGCAAGTGAAACTTTTTTAGCGGCACTTGAAAACTGGACCTACAAAGGCATTCCCGAAAACCCCACAGCCTGGTTATACACCGTTGCAAAGAATAAGGCACGAAACCATCTTAAGCGGGACCGGTTTTTCGCTCAGAACATCCGAACAGTATTAACACATACGGCAGTAGCCACTGAAGAAACCGATATCGACCTTTCTGATAAGAATATCAAAGACAGCCAATTGCAAATGTTGTTTGCGCTTTGT
>CBHRAM010000356.1:0-3866 GCA_966076165.1 uncultured Chitinophagaceae bacterium | reverse complement strand
GTTGAGAATTTTTTGGTGGAGGATGGTTGTGAGTAGTGAGTTGTGAATGGTGAGTATAAACCGACTCACCACTGACCACTCATCACTCACGGCTTAAAACTGGTTGTCTTCTTCTTCCTTGAACATGTCGATCAGGTTGTTCTTGAACTTGTCCCAGAACTTTCCTTTTCTTGCCGATACATCCACAGAAGCAGCAGGGGCAGGCGTTTCAACAGCCGCCGCTGATTGCTCCACGAGTTTCTTAGGCACTTCTACTTTTTTGAATTTCTCGTTGAACTCTTTGTATTTATGGTCGTAATCGCTATACCCTTTTAAGATCAATCCCAGACAGGTAGAATACATGGGCTTCTTCAGCTCTTCGATATGGTTGGGTGCCAGGTGCTCATTGGGCAGGCCAATACGGGCATTCAATCCTGTAGTATATTCAGTTAACTGGATCAGGTGTTTTAATTGTGATCCACCCCCTGTTAAAATGATACCGCCGTTCAGCATTCGGCTATCCAGGCCCACCTGTTTCAGGTGATAGGTTACAAAATCAAGGATCTCACTCATTCTTGCCTGGATGATGGCAGCGAGATTTTTTACGCTGATCTCTTTGGCAGGCATTCCTTTCAATCCCGGAATAGTGATGTAGGCATTGGCTTTTGCTTCATCCGCCAAAGCACTGCCGAACTGAACTTTCATGGCTTCTGCCTGACTTTTCAGCACACCCAATCCCATACGGATATCGTTGGTGATGTTCTCACCACCGAAAGGAATTACGGCTGTATGTTTCAGGATGCCTTCATAGAAAACAGCCAGGTCGCTGGTACCACCACCAATATCGAGGATGGCTACACCGGCTTCCATATCTATATCGCTCATTACCGCACTGGCAGATGCCAACGGCTGGAGAACAAGGTCTTTGGTAGTAAGGCCGCTTCTTTCAACCGAACGGTTGATATTACGGATCGCATTCCTGTCGCCGGTGATGATATGGAAATTGGCGCCCACTTTCACCCCGTTATAACCGATCGGATCTTTAATGTTCTGGATATTATCTACATGAAAATCCTGCGGGATCACATCAATGATCTGGTCGCCCGCCGGAATAAAGGTCTTGCGCTGGTTATTGATCAGCTGCTCGATCTCGTGACGCTTGATCTCGATATCAGCATCCTGTCGAACGATATCGCCACGCGTTTGGAGGCTTTTGATATGGTGCCCCGCAATACCCACATATACTTCGCTGATCTCCAGGTCGGGATTGCTCTCATAGCAATTCTCCAATGCCTGCTGGATCGCTTTGATGGTCTGGTCAATATTCAATACCTGCCCATGCTGTACGCCATTGCTGTTGGCCCGGCCAAAGCCGAGTATTTCCAGTTTGCCGTACTCATTCTTTCTGCCCGCGATGGCAGCGATCTTTGTAGTTCCGATGTCGAGACCAACAATGATTGGTGATTCATTGTGATTCATAGTGGTGAGTTTTAGTTGTATTGTTATTTACTTTTTCGTGAGCCGTCAATCGTCAGTCGTGAGATCTATTGGTGGTTTCCTTACTCACGATTATTCTTTTTTCTCCATCACCGCTTTCGCTTTCGTTGCCTTCCCTTTCTTTGCCACAGATTTCTTCCCCTTCGATAACGTTTTTTTGTTTGTTATATTGTTTGTTACAGCGGGTGTTTTTGTTTTAACGGAATCCTTTACAGGTTTTGGAATTACCGCGACAGGTTTTGCCGGCACTACTGCACTATCCGTGATTCCGGTACGGGCTTTTTCAAGCAAGCCTTTTACAGCTTCCCTCGCTCTTGCAGAATCCACCCATGCTTTGGTTGCCCCCTTTCTGATGGCCACTACCTGCTTATCATATTGCACATCCAGTCTTTCATAGGTATTGATCCCATTCTGTAACCAGGCTTTCTGATAAAATGTATAGAGTCTGCCAAATTTTTTATCGATATCATCTGCATTACCCAATGCTACTGTCTGGTCGCCGATAACGGGTACCATTTCAAAATTCGACTGTGGGGTGATATCGATCTGTGCCACCTGTGCCATCCAGAAAGAATCAGCCAAAACATATTTGCCCATCTTTACCACATTCAGTAAGAGTGCACTATCGGGTTTCGCTAATACGGGTTTGTCTGATGGAAACCCCGTAAACACCGGCACCCGGGCTGAGAGTTTATCACTCAAAGGCAGCCGGAGTGCGCCACTATCTACATAAAATGAATTTCCTTCGAGCGTAAAAACGCGGGCCACCGGTTGACGTTCATCGATCCTTACCTGCAATACCTGGTTATTGTCGAGAAACATCTCTGCATTACTTACCCACGGATTCTTCTCTACCACCGATTCCATCGCACGGAGGTCAAGGGTTGAAATGGCATTACCCGTGATCTTACCCATCGAGTTCAGGATCTCCCGCACATCTTTCTCATCAATAAACATGTGCCGGGTAGCACCCGTGATCTCGATTTTGATTTCAGAACAAGGCTTACTGTCCTTTTTCTGCATGGCAGCACCCAACAATACGATGGCCCCTATGCCTAGTAACAGCCATAAGGTTCGGGTCAGTATTTTTTTCCAGTTGTACCTGCGCATGTTATTTGTTATCTAATAATCCTTTAACAGGTTGCACCAATGCATCAATATCACCGGCTCCGGCCATCACCAACAGTTTGGGCTGGTGTTTGGCTACCCATGTTTGCATCTCTTCTTTTGTTAATACCTGTTTATTAGCGATCCGCATCTTATTCAGCAGCAGTTCGCTGGTCACACCTTCCATAGGTAATTCCCTTGCGGGGTAGATGGGGAGGATGATCACTTCATCCGCCATATCCAGGCTATGGGCAAAACCATCGGCCTGGTCTTTGGTGCGACTGAACAGGTGTGGCTGAAACACCAACACCAGTTTATCCTGATCAAAAATGCTTTTTACACCACTGATCAGGGCACGTAATTCTTCGGGGTGATGGGCATAATCATCGATCAATACATGGTTATCGTTCTTTAAAGCATATTCAAATCTTCTGCGAACACCTTTGAAATCAGCTACCGCCGCGATGATCTTCTCATCTTCTATCCCCAGGTATTTGGCAACCGTGATAGCCGCAATACAGTTTTCGATATTGTGCAAGCCACCCATGTGGAGTATTACATCTTTAATTGTCCAGTCCTTATTTACCACATCAAAACAGTAACTGCCATTCTGAACTTTCAGATTAGCGGCATACACAGCGGCATGGGTATCTTCAAAACTGTAAGAATATTGGTGTTCCGCTTTTAATTCAGCAGCCCTGCTTAATCCCTGTTTGGCAATGAGGCAGCCTCCCGGTTTTACTTTTTGGGAGAACTGGATAAAGGCTTTCTCAACTTCTTCGGGAGTTCCATAAATATCCAGGTGATCCGGATCCATGGCAGTGATCACCGCCACATCGGGAACGAGTTTCAAAAAGCTACGGTCATATTCATCCGCTTCTACCACCACTACATTTCTCTCACTGCTCCAGAAATTGGTTTGGTAATTGGCCGAGATCCCACCTAAAAATGCATTACAACCATATCCTGAATGCCGGAGTAAATGAGCGATCATGGTGGTAACCGTTGTTTTACCATGGGTTCCACCCACGCAAATATTGAACGATCCTTCCGTTATCCATTGTAACACATCACTCCGTTTAACAACGGTATAATCATGCTCACGATAATACACCAGTTCTGCATGTTGTGCCGGAATAGCCGGTGTATACACAACTGCATCCGTATCTTTTGGTACAAGGTCTACTCTTTCTTCATAGTGGATAGCGATACCACTGGCTTCGAGTTCACGGGTTAAAGGTGTGGAAGTTTTATCATAACCACTTACCACTACCCCTCTCGAC
>CBHRAM010000355.1:0-3879 GCA_966076165.1 uncultured Chitinophagaceae bacterium | reverse complement strand
CTCCCACATGGGCAATTAATTTCGGCCCCGGTTTCGGATTGACCGATGCCACGGATGGATTGGTACTCAAAATGATCCTGGGAAGACGGATTGATTGGGGAAAACATAAGAAATCATAATTCATTCAGTATTGATCTTATAGATCACCCACATAGATCTCTGTGCCCCTCTGTTCCTCAGTGCCCTCTGTGTTGAAAATAATAGTTGCTATTGTAGTTTTTCTTCAACACAGAGGCCACAGAGATCAGGAGTTACACAGAGAGATTCTTAATTCACAAAATTCCACCAGATCCCCAAACGTGTCCATAATCCTGTAGAGGGATTATCGTTTGTTATGAAGTTGAGCTTGTTGAAAGAGAACCCGCTCTTGGGGTTTAAAGTATTCAGATTTTCCAGCCGGAAAAATCCTTTAAAGCTTTTGATACGGAAATGGAGATAGGCGGCAATATCGGGCCGGTTACTGATCGTATTCGTATTCTGTACAAAATACTTACCCAGGAACGGAGAATAATTATCGGCTTTGTAACCCGTATTATACTTGATCTCTAACCCTGTTGACAGAAAAAGATTGGTCGAAAAATTTCCTTCAAATGCGATCCGGTTACGGGTAAATAAGAACGGAAGGTTAAGCGGTGGTTGTCCTGTCGTTTGTTGCACATGAATTTCAGTATACCAGTTCCAGTGCGTGGATAAACGGAATTTCTTTTCAGCAGTCAGGTGTAATACATTGAATAAAGTAGCTTCCTGTTTGGCCGAAAAGAAACTATCGAAATACATATAATTATTCACCGCAAAATATTCACCCCCTAATTTCCATCCGCTACGCGGGTTTTCGAAGAAGGCAAACAGGCGGATAATATTTTCTTTTCCGTAAGCGGCCCGGTTATTAACAGGAAACCGGCTCATGGGATCTAAAACAAAAGAAGGTGTACGGTTCACATTCTGAAATCCGATATTGAAATAACCGATCTTTCTTCCCAATGATCTCTTCATACTTACCAGTGCCGAGTAATCACCGGCATTAAAACCGTTGAGGTATAATTGTCCGGTAGCTTCAATGTCCCATTTCTGGTTGCGGGTACGGTTGCGGTATTCGCCCAATGCATACACATTGTACATACTGCCGCCTTTCACCGTATCATCAAAAGTTCCACTCAGGTTCTGTAAAGCGATCCCAGCTTTCAGAAACTGGCTCTGGTTATTTTTATCCGGGAAAGAGATCAGGCTGAATTCATTGGTAAGGTCCTTCCAGCTGTCTTTAAAGCTTACGGTATCATTGGAAGGAAAATAGTTGAAGTATTGATGATAACGGGCCGTATCTACGAAATTATCAAAGAACTGGTAACTGCTGGAGGTATAGCGAAGTGTATGTTCGATCCGGAAACGGGGATAGAATAATTTTACGGTAACCGAATCGGTAACCAATGAATCGGTTGGGCCAATATCAAAATGATGACGGAACAGCACCGTCGCATTTTTATAGAGATTACCTGTATTCACCGTTGTGTTAAACGGGTTCCTTCCCGCTGCTCCGGCTTTGCCTAAACGGGTTTCAAGTTCATAAGGGTCATTCAATGCCAGGCTGTCGAGCTTACTCTTATATTGTAACCCGCCATTCTCTGAAGAAGCACTCTTGTTGGTGATCAACACTAAAAAAGTCTCATACTTTCTATTGAGTGTTTGATAGTGATGCGTAAACCTGAAATTATTCTGACTGGCATTCTGGTTCTTCAGGTTACCGGGTGCATTGCTAAAGCGGTACTCGAGCGAAAAATTGGTATTGCTTTTTTTGTTCTGTGTATGCACCACATTGATTAACTGCTCTGCTTTACTGCCCAGGGCATAACTTAATTCTGTATACGGACGAGTAGTCTGAAAGAATTTGGTTCCTTCCACCGTATACTGGTAAATATCATATTGATGAAAACCCGCATCAAATCCTGCTTTCATCAAAGGCGAGAACAGAAAGGATTGGGCAGCCGTTCCATAATTACCCAGGTTATGATAATAATACGGTAAAGGAAAGCGGGTTGTATAATCATTGATGGAAGAATCGATCAGCCGCACACGGGTAGAATCAAAATAACGATAATAGATCGTGATCGAATCCGTAAAACGGTCCCGTTTCTGTAACGAATCATTACCGCTTTGTTTTTTGATGGGCCTGCCCTGGCTGTCGTAACCGACAGTAGAAGGAGTACTGCTGGAAAGGGTTGAGAACTTACCCGCCCTTACCTGTGCCGGCAATTGTGTACCCGCCGCCAATAAACAGATGAGGATGATCAGTATGTTCTTCCCTAACGGTAAACGCATGTGTTCAAATATGCTGTAAAATAACGGTTTGGCAGAGAGTGAAAAGTTAAAAGTGAGTAGTCAGTTGTGAGTAGTGAGAAACAGCCAGCAACCCATTTCCTACTCACTACTGACTATTCACAACTCACTACAATGCTTTCACCAATTCTGTAAATAACAAAGTCAGCTTAGGTTCTGCATCTTTTGCGGCCTGTAATACTTCTTCATGCGTGATGGTGTTCTCTTCTTCGCGGATCCCGATATCGGTGATCACACTCATGGCAAATACCTTCATGCCGCAATGCACCGCAGCAATGGTTTCCTGTACGGTACTCATTCCAACCGCATCTCCGCCCAGGATATGGATCAGTTTATATTCTGCACGGGTCTCAAATGTTGGCCCGGTTACACCGGTATACACCCCTTGTTTCAATTCAATATCATTCAGTTTGGCGATCTTCTGTACTTTGGCGATCAGTTCTTTACTATACGGCTCGCTCATATCCGGGAAACGGGTACCCAGCTGGTCCTCATTCTTACCCAATAAAGGGTTCACGGTAAACATGCTGATATGATCGTTGATGATCATCAGGTCGCCGATCTTAAAATGAACATTTACCCCACCGGCTGCATTGGATAATAACAGGGTTTGTACACCCAGCAAACGCAATACCCTTACCGGGTATGCTACCTGTTGCGCGGTATACCCTTCATAAAAATGGAAACGGCCGGCCATCACCCACACTTTCTTGCCACCCAGTTCTCCATAGATCAGACGGCCTTTATGCCCCTCAACCGTGCTTACCGGAAAATGCGGGATATCCTTATACGGGATCTCTTTTTCTGCTTTGATCACATTGGACAGGTTTCCCAATCCACTTCCTAAAATAATGGCTGCTGTTGCGTCTGAGGATACCTGCGCACGGATGAATGCCACGGTTTCCTGTAATTCCTTCATGATGTCTGACATATACGGTTCTTAAGTTGGCAAATATAGAATATATAGCGTGAATCGTGAGTTGTGAGTAGTCAGTAGTGAGTGAGGGTTGCCTTTTTTACTGACTACTCACAACTCACTAAAACAAAAAGGCCATCAAGCTTAGAGCTTAATGGCCTATAGTAGGTTAAGAAAGTTCAGTGATTAACTTAAACGTTTCACGTTAACGGCGTTTAAGCCTTTACGTCCTTCCTGTACATCAAAAACAACTTTGTCGTTTGCTTCGATCTGATCGATCAAGCCGTTTGCATGTACGAAAGTTTCTTTGTTGGAGTTATCATGCTTGATAAAGCCAAAACCTTTTTCTTCGTTGAAGAACTTTACAGTTCCTGTGATTTGTGTGTCCATTTGTAAAATTGTAAATAATTAATGGCCGCAAAGGTAGCGCTATTATGCATGTCCACCTAATAAAAATGAAAGTTTCCTGTTAAAATTACCCAATACCCTGAAAATAATACTTGTATAATCACTTATGAATCAGCGGCTAACCGGAATATCCCCCTTCTTATAATCCGTCGGGGTAATTTCAATTCTCAAATACCTTGCGTGGCTTATCTTAGCAAAGTACTTCCCCCCTGCTCTTAACCAAT
>CBHRAM010000354.1:0-3907 GCA_966076165.1 uncultured Chitinophagaceae bacterium | reverse complement strand
TCGCATTATCATCAGCACCATAATAAATACTATCCCCCTTGATCTCATTTCTTACCCCATGTGCATCCTGGTGGCCGCTATAAAGAAGATATTCCTTCGACAGTTCTTTATCTGTTCCACTGATCTTACCTATGATATTCACAGAGGGATAATCAAATCTTTCAATAATAATATTAGCCGAGATCTTTGCACCTGGCTGTTGCAGACGGGATTTAAAACTGCTGCGTACCCATAAAACAGGTACAGTTGCCGTAACCGCATTATTGGGGCCTCCTTCTATATCATAGGTGCCTCTTTTGAAATTTTCATTTGCATCGGCCCAGCTTCTTTCCGCCACATCATCTGCAATAAATATAATGGCCATTGCGCCTTTCGTCAATAACTGCGATCCGTATTTTGTCATTACACTTCTGCTATAGCGCCAGGTTGGTAAAGAAATATCCTGGTTAATACCCGCAGCATTGGCTTCCAGTGCTACTACTTTCCCTTTTACGTCAACCTGAGCAAGATCAATCGTGGCTGCATTGCCAAGGTAAAGAACAGGTGCATCCATCTGCTTATGCGCCATTTGAGAAACAGCCACGTCATCCCATAAACGCAGGGGCTGGCCATTAATAGAGATCTGTGTAGCAGCCGCCACACGGTTGCGCCACATATTGAAGAACTGCAGGTAAGTGCCATCATCACCTCCGGGCAATAGTCCGATCTGCCTGAACTTATCCACCAGCCACTCAGAGGCTTTTAACTCATCAATGGTGCCTGCAGATCGGCCCCTGAAACGGCCATCAGCCAGATCATACATATCTTTTTTGAGATCCGCAGTGGTAATGCTTTGTAAAGCCGGCGGCTGGGTTTGTGCAAAAGCGGAGAATGCGGTAAATAGAATAACGCAATGACAAATGATTTTCTTCATAACCCTGTTTAATTAACAGGTAATTTATCGAAAAAAAATTGTGCTGTTAAAGAATTCTATCAACCGCACAAAACAAACCGTGCCTTTGGGCCTTGGTGAGAGAAATGGATTTGCTCACAAAGGCCAAAGGCACGGTTAATACAAAATGACTATTGCTTGCTAATTCTTATCGCTGATCCCGTAACGGTAATTCAATACATCCAGCTCTTTGTCTGCATAGTACAGGTCTTTAGCAAACTGTTCTCTTGCATTGGCTGCAACACCCGGCAGCTGGCGATAATATAAAATCCCTTCGCGGAGGTTTTGATAAAAGGTATGGAAATACTTTTTCCGTTTGGCAAAAGCTTCCGGTTCCGTTTCCCCTGCCAGCTGTTCTTTCAGGTAATCGATATACAGGTATAACTCTGCTACAAACATATTGGGTCTTGCAGCCTGTGAAAGAATATTCTTCCTGCCGTAAATATGATCCGCCATGGATTGCAACGAAACCAGTTTATTGAAATTTACGATGTTCGGCCCCGGACAAATATTTACAGCCGTTCGGTTCTTGAGAAAGGTCTCTTTATAATTGATCGCAGCTGCATTACTCAAACCGATACATAAACATTCCTTTTCCATTACGGTAGCGGCCTGTTTATTATATTCTGCTTCCGGCAGATTCATCGACTTCAATTGTGCCAGTTTTAATTTTTGATATTGCACCGATGATGTACAGATAGGTTCCTTGGTAAACTCGGTGTTGGACGATAAATGTTTTTCGGTGCAGGGGCTGCCCGGTTTTCCTTTTTGGATCCGCATTAATTTTTCCTGCTCCCCGCTGGTTCCTTTCAGGTAATGAAAACGGATGCCCAATGGCGAGTTACGGCTTAATACAATATCTTTTTCTTTAGCGGCGCAAAGCAGGCCTAATGTATGCTCATCAACCGTGGTGGCTTCGGGTACCAGTAAAAAAGGAGTTCCCCATCCGGTACTGTCCATTTTGTAATGTCCGTGTAAAAAAGCATCTTCTTCCGCAGTGCCTATTCCACCCTGAACAGAAAATTTAATAGGAGGAGGTGCAGAAAATGTACGGTTATTTTTTTTCTGTTGTACAACACTGAATATCTCAAACAATGCATGGGTAAGCTCTTCGCGGTTTTGTACAAACTCTTCCAGTATCGGCCCCATCAAAAAACCATCTGTGGCAAATGCGTGTCCGCCACAATTCAATCCGGATTCAACCCTGAATTCACTTACCCAGATCCCTTTTTTGGCAAGATATTTTCCCTGTATCAATGCAGAACGGTAATCGCTTACTTTAATGATTATTTTTTTTGCGAACTGCCCGTTCTCATCCGCATCAAACTCAGTACAATTTTCCAGGTAATTATATAAACGCGGGTTCATCCCCGCAGAAAAAACAATAGAAGATCCTTTCAGATCGCTGTTTACATAACCGCGTAAAGCCGTTACAGCTTCTGAACCATTCTCTATCAATTGCCCCTGCTGATCAAAAATATTTCTGTCGAGCTTGGTCATGATATTTACATCAATACTTCCCGGCCTGATCTCTGTACGAAGTTGCGCTTCTAATTTTTTTCTTGCAGGTTCGTCTTTCGTGCTCATCATTTCATGATACAGTTGTTTCAGCGCATGATCATCCGGAAGCATTTCAAAATATTTTACAATTTCAGATCCTGCTTCAAATGCAGCTTTCTTCAGTTTGTCCACCTGCTGCTGAACAATGGTATTGATCAGGTTCAGATAATCCGTGATGCGCCTGGTACGGTAATCTTCTGCTTTCTCAGAAATAGGTTCATACACCAACCCGATACTTGGATAATAATGACTACGCATCATTTCTATCAAACGGTCTTCCACAATAGAAATAACCGATGAGATCCCGAATCGGGCAACTTTTACAGGACTGTCAATGGTATACGCTAATCCCATAACAGGGATATGAAATTTGTGCGGGGAAGTTTGATACATGCGAAAAATAAAATGTTGAGAAACGGTAACAAAATGGGGTGACAAAACAAAATGCATAACCCAACCACCGGGTACGGGTACCTGAATTCTGAGACGCGAAGGTACTTATAATAAAAGATAATTTTATCCTTTATTATGCATGAATACGTTAAACTGTCTGCTCATTTCTTTCCCAGTGAGTCTTCTTGCCAAAAACTTTCGAACTGTCGGTAAGCTTGATCCTGTTGATCTGAATGGTCCAGATCTCCCCCGGGATGGCGATGGACAAAGGGTGCGATTGAACATAGCAGTTGCGGCCTGTTTCTGCTAAAGGATCATAGTCCGGAATGATCATCCCTTCAAACTGAAGCCCTTTGATCAATAACTTATTGAGTTTATCTGGCAACACCGTTCCGGCAACGTTTGGGTTCATTTTCATCACCTGTGCATGATGCGTATCGCGGGATGATTTGAAACAAAGCAGTCCTTCCTCTGCATGAAATGCATAAAAACAACTAAAACAAAAGGGGTTGCCATTTGCATCTACGCAACAGATATTGGCACAGCTCTGTTCCTGCAAAAAGTGACTGATAGATTCGTTCATGGTATTTTGATGATTTTTACCGGACAGATCTTTGCTGTTTCCATAGACAGGGCAATATCATGCCGGCCAATTTCCAAAATATAGATTCCTTTTTTTTCAACAGCCTGTAACAGCGTAGCTTTCCCGTCTTTCTTCGACATCCGCCATAAAGCCGGCTGTAATTCAAAACAAAGTCCGCAGCCAATACACTTATTCCGGTAATGAATGATCTTAGCCATCTGCCCCCACTATTTTGTACAGTTTGTCCTGCGGCGTTACTTTCACATCAAAAGGAAAAGTGATCTTATCTCCTTTCACTGCTTTTGCTGCTATACTCCCATTCACCGTAAGTGTTTCCATTTTCTCTTTCGCCATACCCACCGCAAAACCGGTGATCATGATCGTATCACCCGCTTTAACAGATCCTGACTCGATCAAAAATTCTCCTACTTTGATCTTAG
>CBHRAM010000353.1:0-3912 GCA_966076165.1 uncultured Chitinophagaceae bacterium | reverse complement strand
TTGAAAGATAGGAGTGAGGAAGAAAGATTACGTGTTGCTTTATTTCTTTGCAATGACACGGCAGGCGAGTGGCAGCTACTATATGAGGCAAACTGGATGGAACATTGGAGTACTGATCTGAAATTAAGAATTCAGTTTGTGGCTGATAGCTATCCCGCATTTTCTGTGAATGATATCTTCCCATGGACAGATGAATTGAGTGAAGGAATTGATCAGGAACATTTCATCCTCTCTCATTTCACCCAACCCGATCTTTTCCTCCGCATCCGCCCAGGAAGAGAAAAAGGTGTACTGCAAAAACTGAATGAACAGCAAATTTCTTTCAAACAGATCACTCCGGATTGTTTGGCATTACCGAATTCCAGTAAAATAGATTCTATACTGGAAATCGATAAAGAAGTGGTGGTTCAGGATTACAGCTCACAAAGAATAAAAGATTTCCTCCAACTCCAGACTCCAAACTCCAAACTCCAAACTCAACTCTGGGATTGCTGCGCAGCCAGCGGCGGCAAATCTATATTGGCTTTTGATCTCCTGAAAAATATTGAATTAACGGTTTCGGATGTCCGCCCCGTTATTCTGCGGAACCTGAAAGAAAGATTTGAAAAAGCAGGCATCAAACATTATCAATCCTTTGTAGCAGACCTTGCCAATCCTACATTCACTATTCATCACTCACCATTCACTACCATTATCTGCGATGCCCCCTGCAGTGGTAGCGGTACATGGGGACGTACTCCCGAACAATTGTATTTCTTTTCTAAAGAAAAAATAAATGAATACGCATCTCTTCAAAAGAAGATCGTACAAAATATAATGAGCAAACTGGCAGAAGATGGTTACCTGTTGTATATAACCTGTTCCGTTTTCAAAAAAGAGAATGAAGAGATCGTTTCCTTCATCCAACAACAACCGGGATTTGAATTGGTGAAGATGGGATTGCTGAAGGGGTATGATGTAAAAGCTGATTCTATGTTTGCAGCACTGCTGAAGAGGCGTTAAAATCGTTAAAAGGGTTAAAATAGTCAAGTAAGATCTAACCCACTTTAACTACTTTAACCCTTTTAACTATTGTAACCACTTTAACCTTCTTGACTTACCCCATAATCAATTCTCCACGCTGAATGATCCCGCCCCCGATCACATCATTTCCTTCATAAAACACAGCACTTTGTCCAGGAGCGATCCCTTTTACATTTTCATAAAAGCGGGCACGGATGCCATGATCAGCTGTATATAAATTACTCAGTGCACCCTTATCCTTATAACGGATCTTGGTGATCGCTTCCATGCCATCTGTGATGCCATCATATTTCATCCAGTTGATCTTACCGATCAGCATATCATTCTGTTCAAGATCAGCTTCATCACCCAAAACAACCGTGTTTGTATCCGGGTTGATCGCGGTTACATATACAGGATGGCCCATCGCGATCTCCAATCCTTTACGCTGGCCAATGGTATAGAAAGGATAACCTTTGTGTTGCCCTAATTTCTTGCCGGTCTTGTCTACAAACCATCCGCCGTTTACTTTTTCTTCCAGGCCATCCACACGTCTTTTTAAGAAACCACGATAATCATTATCGGGTACAAAACAGATCTCATAGCTTTCGCTTTTCTTGGCCAGTTCGGGATAGCCCAGGTCAACCGCCATTTGACGGATCTCAGATTTCCTATATCCTCCCAATGGAAGCATGGTGCGGCTAAGCAGTTCCTGGTCCAATCCCCAAAGCACATAACTCTGGTCCTTGGTCTCATCCAGGCCTTTACTGATCACATAGCGACCGTTATCGTGCTGACGAATGGTTCCATAGTGACCGGTGGCAATAAATTCACAATCCAATGCATTGGCCCTTTTCAATAAAGCCCTCCATTTGATATGCGTATTACACATCACACAGGGATTGGGTGTTCGGCCCGCGAGATATTCCTCTACAAAATTATCGATCACAAAATCGCCGAACTCCTCCCGGATATCGAGAATAAAATGCGGGAAGCCATGGTGTACGGCTGCCTGTCGCGCATCATTAAAAGAATCAATATTACAGCAGCCCGTTTCTTTGGTACTGGTACCGCTGCTGGCATAATCCCAGGTTTTCATGGTAATACCCACCACCTCGTATCCTTCATTATGCAGCATCAGGGCAACCACGGTACTGTCAATACCGCCGCTCATAGCTACCAGGACCTTTCCTTTACGACTCATATCACAAAATTAAGCATCTCTTTACCTAAGAGATAAGCGGCAAAATTAAAACAACTGGGCCGAAAAGGCGTCCCCAAAGCCATTTTGGGGATTACGAAAGCGGAAAAAAAGCGTAAGATTAGGCCAAAACGGCGTTATCTCAAGGCTAAGCCGATGGTTAACAGCACCATCTGCGGTATATACCCCCAATTTATACAGTTAAAAAAACTTTGTTTATGCGGTAAATACGCATTTCAGTAATTTCATTTTTTTGAGACATTTACAAAAACGAACAAGTTATGATAAAGCTTCAGGTGATTGGCAATCTTGGTAAAGATGCTGTTGTAAACAATGTGAACGGTAAGACCGTGATTAATTTTACTGTAGCACACACAGAAAAGTATAAAGACCGTGATGGTAACCAACAGGATAAAACCACATGGGTAGACTGCGCTTACTGGACAGACAGAACGGCGGTGGCTCCCTATCTGAAAAAAGGCACACAGGTATATGCAGAAGGGCAACCGGATGTTCGTACCTATACCACAGCGGATGGAAGAAACGGTGCTACGCTTTCATTACGTGTATCAGGTGTTCAGTTACTCGGTACTAAAAGCAGTGATGGAGGTGGTGGAAATAGTGGTGGTGGTAATAATTACCAGTCACAGCCCGCCTACTCACAACCGGCAACAGCCGCTCCTTCGGCGAATGATCTGACCGAGCCTTTGGATGATCTGCCATTCTAAAAATGAAAATGATTGAATGTTAAAGGAGATGTTACCACATGGTGGCATCTCCTTTTGTTTTTATCTTGCAGATCAGAACCTTATTCAGAATCCTTTAATTCACAGCGCAGCATGGTATTCTCCTACGATCAATTATATCAGTTCACTTTTTCTGTTTTTAAAAGTATCGGTTGTTCAGATGAGCATGCAAAAACTGCCACTGTTGGATTGATCGCTGCAGATATCAGGGGGATCGACAGCCATGGAGTGGCACGCCTCACCGGCTATGTACGTTTATGGGAAGCCGGCCGTGTAAACGCCACACCCGATATCCGCATTGTTCATGAAACACCCTCTACCGCTGTGGTGGATGGTGACGCGGGATTAGGGCTGGTGGTTGCACCCTTTGCCATGCAGGTAGCGATTGATAAGGCCAAAAATGTGGGCACGGGCTGGGTAAGTGTTCGCAATACCAATCATTTTGGAATAGCCGGGCACCATGCGATGATGGCATTGGAACATGATATGATCGGTATGGCTATGACGAATGCCAGTGCATTGGTGGCACCCACGTTTTCTGTTGAGAGGATGTTAGGTACCAATCCGATTGCTGTAGCCATACCCGCTGATAAACAGCCTGCTTTTGTGGCTGATTTTGCAACCACTACTGCTGCAAATGGTAAACTGGAAATTCTTCAGAGAAAAAATGCAGATACACCATTGGGATGGGTGCAGGATAAAGAAGGTAAGGAATCTACAGATGCCAATATTTTAAAGAAGCAGGGTGCCTTACTTCCGCTAGGTAGTGACAGGGAACACGGAAGCCACAAAGGGTATGCACTCGGAAGTATCGTTGATATTTTTTCTGCCGTATTAAGCGGGGCTTCTTATGGCCCATGGGCACCACCTTTTCCTGCCTATGTTCCTATGCCTGAAAATATGCCGGGTAAAGGCCTTGGGCATTTCTTTGGTGCCATGCGGGTGGATGCGTTTCGTCCGGCG
>CBHRAM010000352.1:0-3917 GCA_966076165.1 uncultured Chitinophagaceae bacterium | reverse complement strand
AGGTCACGAACACCTAGTAAATATCCGTTATCCGGTATCACCACACCTGCTTCTCCCTGTATGGGTTCTACCATGAATGCAGCCGCATTACTATCCTGTAATGCATTCTCTAAAGCGATCAGATCATTATAAGGAACCAATGAAAATCCCGGCATATACGGGCCAAAACCCTTGTAACTGCTGGGGTCTGTTGAAGAAGAGATCGCTGCCAATGTTCTTCCCCAGAAATTGCCTTCTGCAAAAATGATCTTAGCCTGATTTTCTGCCACACCCTTTTTTGTATACGCCCAACGCCTGGCCAGTTTGATCGCGGTTTCACCACCTTCCACGCCTGTATTCATCGGTAATACTTTATCGTACCCGAAATATTCCGTAATGAATTTTTCGTAATGTCCCAATAAATTATTGTGAAAGGCGCGCGAAGTAAGCGTAAGCTTAGAAGCCTGTTCTATCAAGGAAGCAATAATCTTCGGGTGACAATGCCCCTGGTTAACCGCCGAGTACCCGCTTAAAAAATCATAGTATCTTTTTCCATCCACATCCCATAAAAAAACACCTTCTCCTTTTTCAAGTACCACAGGTAAGGGATGATAATTATGTGCACCGTATTTTTCTTCGAGACCTAAATAGAAAGCAGTTTTATCCGACAATGAAGCCATTGTAATTAAGAATTAAAAATTAGAAATTAAAAATTGAAAAGCAAAAGCAGTGGAGCAGCAATAAAAACAAATCAATAATTACTAACTACTAATTATTAATTACTAATTGCGCCGCTAAGCGGCGAAGTGGTGATCGAGGAAATCAAGGTTTAGGCCTAAGAAGCGCATGTTGGTTGCCAATGTTAATTGAATGGCAAGATAATTCTTAGGTGTCATTTTTTCTAATTAAATCTTTATTTTCAGGTATCAGTAAAAAATCTGTTATATGAAAATACTTAAACGGGTCTTGCTTTTTATAGTAGGGGTTGTGGTTTTTTTTTCTGCTTATGCGCTGGTAAGGGGCAGAACTTACCTGTTCAAAGCGGTGATATACAATTTTGCCAATATTGATGATTATAAAAAATTCGACAATAATACTGTGGCCATTGCTGCACCAAAGCCATGGAAGGTTTCCGCAGAATATAACAAGATCAATTACCCGGATTCGCTGAACAGCCTGCTCGAAAGTTTAGGCACGGTGGGGTTATTAATGATCAGGAATGATTCGGTTCTGTCTGAAAGATATTGGGACGGCTACAGCGACAGTTCCCTGTCCGGTTCCTTCTCCATGGCAAAAAGCATCACAAGTATTTTGATAGGAGCCGCCATCAAAGACGGAAAGATCGGTTCCGTAAATGATGCAGTTGGTAAATACCTGCCTGAATTTGCAGAAGGCGATAAAGCTAAGATCAAGATCGTGGACCTGTTGACCATGAGCAGCGGTACGGATTGGAGTGAATCGTATATCAATCTTTTTTCTGTTACGTCTGAAGCCTATTATGGCCCCGATGTATACAAGACTGCAACAGGTGTAAAAGCGATCCACCCACCAGGGACCCTGCATTATTATAAAAGCGGTGATACACAATTACTCGGACTGATCCTCGAAAAAGCCACCGGTAAAACTTTGAGCGACTATGCATCCGAAAAACTATGGCAGCCATTGGGTGCGGAGCATCCTGCATTATGGAGTACCGATCATGCCAAAGGCAATGAAAAAGCCTATTGCTGCTTTAATTCCAATACCCGCGATTTTGCCCGTATCGGCAAACTGATGCTCGATAGCGGTAAATGCAATGGGGTAGCGGTGATAGACAGCAGCTATTTTGTTAACTCCATCAAACCCAACCATATCACAGATACAAAAGGGCTTCCCTGTGACTATTATGGATACCAATGGTGGATCGATCCCGAGCATCCTGAGATCTTCTATGCAAGGGGGATACTCGGACAATACATCATCATGATCCCATCCAAAAAAATGATCATCGTACGTCTCGGAAAAAGTACATCGCCTGTAAGGGTACATACCGTTCCGAAAGAAGTGAGGTATCTGATCAATTGGGGATTGCAATCTTAGAAGTGAGTGATGAGTAGTCAGTATTTTATCTGGCTTCTATCACTACTCACTACTGACTACTCACTACCCACAAATCCCTTATTTTCGCACAAAACCCAACCATTGGCCTTACCGGAAGTTGCGATAGTTATCCTGAATTATAATGGCAGAAGCTATCTCGAGTCTTTTCTGCCCTCAGTGATGGCATCTACCTATGGCAACAAAAGGGTGGTGGTGGCCGATAATGCATCTACCGACGAATCTCTTGCCTTTGTAAGGGAGCATTACCCCTTAATCGAAATATTGACGCACCCGGTAAATGAAGGTTTTGCCGGTGGCTATAACTGGGCACTGAAAGAAGTGAGCTCCGACTATTATGTGTTATTGAATTCTGATGTATCCGTTACCCCCGGCTGGATAGAACCGATCATTGCCCTGATGGAGCAGGATAAGCGCATTGCGGCCTGTCAGCCCAAAATGCTCTCCTTTAAACAACCCGATCTTTTTGAGTATGCCGGTGCCTGCGGGGGATGGATCGATGACCTTGGTTATCCCTTTTCCCGTGGCAGGATCTTCGATATCTGCGAAACGGACCAGGGGCAGTACAATGAAGCCCAACCCATTTTCTGGGCCACGGGGGCGGCTATGTTTGTAAGGGCCGGGGTTTACCATGAACTGGGCGGACTGGATGGCTCTTTCTTTGCTCACCAGGAAGAGATAGACCTGTGCTGGCGTATGCAGCTGGCCGGTTACCGCATTATGGCCTGTCCACAGTCTGTGGTGTACCATGTGGGGGCGGGTACTTTGCCAAGGGGTGGCCGTAAAGTGTACCTCAATTTCAGGAATAACCTGATCATGCTCTGCAAGAACCTGACCCGGACTGAAAAGGTCTGGAAACTACCTCTCCGGTTTTTGCTGGACGCGGTTTCTGCCTGGAAAGGCCTTTTAACGGGGGATACTGCTTTCTTTAAAGCCATTTTTATGGCACATATGGCGGTAATAGGTAGGATACTGACCGATTATCAACGATCTAAACCCGAAGCAAAACCCCTTAAAAAGCTGGAAGGGGTGTATCATGGATCGGTGGTTTGGCAATATTTTATCAAACATAAAACACGTTTCCACGAAATTCTTGGAAAGAAGAACGATTAATTTGTAACTGTCCCTTATTTTTGCGGAGCAATTAAAACTACTTATGTCACACGAAATAGACGAAACAACCGAGAAGGATTTTACTAAAAACTGGGTAAACTCATCAAGGTTCCTGTTTTACCTGCAGGTTTTCTGCATTTTAGCATTTGTTTTGGGTGGGTGCTATCGCCTCTACAACCAGCGCTACGCGGGCAAACCAGACGTAGAAGTGCAAAAAAGTTCTCAGTATAAACCTGAGTACAAATAAAAAAAACAATAAAAAATTTTGTCAGGAACGCTGGATGTTTATTTTTGCAACCCGTTAGTTCTTACACAATTCCGCGAAAGTAGCTCATTTGGTAGAGCACGACCTTGCCAAGGTCGGGGTGGCCGGTTCGAGCCCGGTCTTTCGCTCTGAGTCCCGTCGCGCCGGTGGCGTGATGGGATTTTTTTTGGATTCGTTCCAGAAAGGGACGCCCTGGTGGTGGAATTGGTAGACACGCAGGACTTAAAATCCTGTTCGCCGCAACGCGAGTGCGGGTTCAATTCCCGCCTGGGGCACGCGTAAATCTTAAAACCCTTGATAGCATTAGCTGTCAAGGGTTTTTTGTTTTTGAGGGTGTGTTATAGGGGACTCAGCCTCAAAGACAAGACTGCGGAAAGGTTTTTTTCAATTGATTATCTATTGATCTGTACAATTATTTTACAGATCAGATCTTACTCATGACCATGGCTACCATTCTATCACA
>CBHRAM010000351.1:0-3917 GCA_966076165.1 uncultured Chitinophagaceae bacterium | reverse complement strand
CTTTATGCTTACCTATTGACCCTATGTGTTGAAGAAATGGAGTTAAGTAATGCCCGGTATAGAAACGGAGACTTACTGTTCTGAAGAACCGAGGTTGAGGCGGATGGAGGCTTCGTGGGTGCCCTGACTGAAAACGCCTCTATCGCCGATGCTTTTGGCATAGGAATAGCCAAAGCTGAGGTTATCGCTGATTTTACACTCAAAAATGCCGAGTATGGCATCGTCGGGGCGGTAGGACGCGCCGATGCTGATCATATTTTTGTACCAGAAACTGGTGTTTCCATGTACTTCAAAAACCTTTCCGCTCATCCAGCGTAAAAAAATGGAGGGGCGGATATCGATCTCATCATTGATAGGAATGGTGAGCCCGGCATTTAAAAGAACCTGCAGGTTCTTTAATGTAGGACTACTTAAGGAAATGATCTTATCAACTTTTACAGTGCT
The DNA here is from genome assembly GCA_966076165.1 of uncultured Chitinophagaceae bacterium. Classification (GTDB taxonomy): domain Bacteria; phylum Bacteroidota; class Bacteroidia; order Chitinophagales; family Chitinophagaceae; genus Sediminibacterium. Next base: position 3,473 of record CBHRAM010000351.1, on the reverse strand, counting down.
TACCAATAAAGAAGGTGCGGAAAGACTTGCATAGAACTCCGGCCGCTGGTAATATACACCTATACCGGCTGTTGGCATGATCACATTGGTATTGTATTGAAAAGCGGGATCGTTCTGGAAAGGAAGGGCAACGGATGTTCTGTCTATCCGGTAATTCATCAGGCCGGCCTGTATGCCCATGGATAAAAATTCTTCATCAGAAAAATTCAGAATGGTAGAAAAACTGGCGTTTGCGCCCGTGGTGCGTTCCTGTCCGAGGCTGTTATTATATACCTGCAAACCTAAACCGATATGATGCTCACCAATAGGGCCATCCATGGAGAACAGTGCTGTTTGCGGCGCACCGGGCACACCGGCCCATTGTCTGCGAAAACCTGCGGTAAGACTGAGCATACCCCTTGTACCCGCATAAGCAGGATTGATATTGAGCAGGTTGAACAGGTACTGACGGTTGGTAGGGTCTTCCTGTGCAAAGGAAGATTGCCATCCAACTACAGTAAACAAGACTGCGATCATATATCGGCACAATCCACGCATCATCTTGTTGTGTAAAAATTTATCTCCATATTGATAGGTATCCGTAATAAGTTTCCTGGTTTCCGGTTGCTGTTTCTGTAATGATCACTTTATAGAAATAGGTTCCGTCTTCTACTTTTTTGCCGCTGCTTTGTGCCCCATTGTTATTGAAATAGGTTCCATCCCAGTCGTTATGATAATTCATATTTCTATACACCATGGTTCCCTGTTTGTCGAAGATCCAGATGGCAGCATTGTTATTGCCGAGACTGCCAATGATGAGTTTATCATTCACACCATCACCATTGGGCGAAAAGCCTTCGGGCATCTGGTATTTGGAAGCACTTAATAAGGCCGGTGTTGGCACCGTTGGTGTAGCGGGTGCCGGCGGTGTCATGCCGTTTACAGAGAGATTATTGAAAACATACTGCGTGCCATTATATCCGTTGAGTATACCCTGTATGGCAGCCGTATTATAATAGTATCCGTCTTTTTTATTGGTGACCACATTCAGCACAAGGGTAACAGTATCTGTTTTGGGTCCGGTAAGTGTGCTGCTGGGCATGAGCAGATCGGTATTGGTTATCCCATCGAAACTTTTATTCGGTACCAGGTTGCCGGTAGCGGTAACAGACACAACAGAATAGGTAGTAGGTGAAGTAAATACTTTGCTCAGCGAATCGATCACATGTAATGAGTTAACGGTAAGCACACCGGTATTTCTTACCATAAAGAGATATGTGAGTTTAAAACTTCCATCAGGTTGGCGAATCGGGTTAAGCGCTGCTTTGGCGAGCGTGATCGAGTCGGTTCGGGTATCTGTGAATTTTGTGAGATAGGTGTTTTGTCCGAGTCTGTTAAATATGCGTGCATTCAGATAAGCAGCGGCAATAGGCGTACCGGTAGTGAGTGTGCCGGGATTGCTGATGGTAGAAGGGTCCTGGTAATCCCATGCCCTTTTGGTAAAATCATACATGGAAATATAACTGTTACCTCTGTGCGCAGTAAAGGATGGCCCCTCGTTATATACCATGTGTTGTATAGCAACAATGGCGGGTACTTTCAGGGTATCTTCCTGTCCGATATTCCAGGTTTGCTGCACGCCTGTTGGATTTCCGGTTCTTCCGATGGTAGCATTGTTATAAAGAATATCAAATACACGAACGTGCAGGTCCTGAGGGGTAGCCGTATTGAACATAACAGAAACCGGAGCATAACTACCGGTTTGCGTGCCGATAGGAAAGACCACGGTTCCCTGGTTGGCCGATACTTTTGCGCGGTACAGGTATCCTCCGGCATTGGTATTACCGGTAGCGATAAAACGGTTTTCAGAATAACCGGCAATGGCACCGGGATTATTGGAACCGATGAGCAGATTGTTTCCATTAAGCCAGAGCAGGCCGTTCTCAAGAACCAGGGTTCCTCTTACATGAGTATCTGTATTTTCATCTAAATAAACACTGCGAGGATTGGCGATGATCAGGTTGGGAAAGTCGCCACCTGTTTTTGTTGCTACGGAATAACCACCGGCAAGAAACTGTGTAAACGGGCTTTCAAAACGAAAAGCACCGCCTACACCGGTGAATGCATCAGGATTATTAATGCCCCATTCATCCGGAAAAGAAGCACTGGGTGTATTGCGCCAGCGGTTACCATACATATTCACTGTACTTCCTTTTACAGATCCCAGTATGCCGCTGTTGATCATGTTGGAAAAAACAGAAACAGTAGCACTGTTGTTTGCGTAAACGATCGCATTGGGCGCGATGTATACACCAAAAGTATCTATGTTTTTTGCTGTAACTGTATGAGGGATCATATAGCATAGCCCCTGCAACAGACAGGCGGCATAAAAGCCCATGGTTCTATATGTATGTTTTTGTTTCCTCACGCAGCAGCGGTGCTTATCTGGTTTTGTTGGATAATTTTTTAACGATTTTTTCCAGGCGTTCGAGACGTTCTTGTAATTCCTGGTTTTGTTTTTTCAGCAGGTCGATCTGCAGTTGCTGTTCCTGGATGGATTTTACAACCGGGGAGATCATGGCAGAATAATTAACGGAGAGCATTCCGTTTTTGTCTTCCAGTACAAATTCCGGAAACAGTTTACGTACTTCCTGTGCGATAAAACCCGTTTGCAGTGTTTTACCAAATGCCGGGTTGATCCAGTTATAAGTCACGGGCCTTAGTGCCATGATCTTGGAAAGCGTTGGCGTGAGGCTGTTGATATTCTTTTTTAAACGGGCATCCGAATTGTTGGTAACAGTTCCTGCAACAATTGAAACGGCCGTGATCGCATTCGCAGTGATGGTGCCGGTTGATGTGATATCGGCAATGGTTGCGGTTGGAGAGCTGAGCGATCCGGCAGTGACGGTACCCGCAACAGTTAATGAACCGATCGTTCCATTTACGGAACTGAGGGATGCTGATGTGATATTTCCGCTAACGGTGATGGCCGATAAATTCCCCAAAGTAGTTATGTTAGCAAGTGTGCCCGAACCGAGTGTGCCGCTGAAAACCCCGCCGGTAATGGTTCCCGGGGCAGAGATATCAGAAAAGATGCCGTTGACGGAACTGATAGAGGCCGAAGTGATATTACCCGTCACAGTTAAACTGCCACCAACGGTTGTGTTACTGGTAACGGCAAGACTATTTGCATTTGTATTTCCGGTTACAGTAATGTTGCTGCTTACAACAGTTCCGCCTGTAACGGTCAGTGCACCTCCGATCGTTGTATTATTAGTTACATCAAGACCGCTTGTGGTTGTATAGCCTGTAACGGTTAATCCATTACTTAGTGCCGTCCCGCCGGTTACGGTTAACAAACCGCCAAGGGTAGTATTATTGATTACAGCCAGGCTATTCGTATTTGTATTTCCTGTAACGGTAAGATTGCCGCCAAAGGTTACACCGTTAGTGATGGAAATACTTGCTGCGGATACATTGCCTGTTACCGTTAA
>CBHRAM010000350.1:0-3921 GCA_966076165.1 uncultured Chitinophagaceae bacterium | reverse complement strand
AGACAGATCGATCGTGAACACACTCATGGCTTCCGGTGCCAGGGGGCTTCCCACACCGGGTACCTGCTGTCCGTTAAATGTATATCCTTCTATCGCTTCCTTTGTATCATTACCATAAGGATGCCAGGGGAGATATAAACTGCTGTCTTTGGGATTTGCTTTCACTGAAGGCAGGAGCGGATAATCATACATACCTACGTTAGCAACAAATACTGTGTTATGATCGGGGCTTAAAGCAATCCCGAAAGGCAGTCTTCCTGTTTTAACAGAGGCTTTGATCTTTCTGGTAGCGAGGTCTATTCTTACCAGCCTGAAATTGGCACGGTCAAGCACCAGCAGTTCATTATGGGTATCATTGAATAAAAGATCGGAAGTAAAACTGTCTTCATAGCGCACTCCATTGATCCTTCCATTGAGGCTGATGGAATCGATCCTTTGGTAATTGGCAATATCATATACAATCACGGATCCATTATCACCACCACTCAAGTAAACAATATTTTCATCATTACCGAAAGCCACGCCAAGGAAAGAACTTTTTACAAACGGGGAAGCGATCTTTTTATCATAACTCGGAACCCTTGTATGCTGAAGGCTTGCATTATCTATAACCGTAAACACGCCATTGTGAAGGGTAACCGTTTTTGTTCCGTTGGGAGAAATGGCCATGCCAAAAGGATCATGGGTGATACGGATCGTTTCACCTGCGGGGGTAAGATAACGGCCACTGGGCAGTACGGTTGTTCCGCCTGCTGCAATTTTTGTGTATTCATCTTTACCTGGAACCGACAAAATCTGAACCCGGTTTTGTGCGGGAAGCATTTCACTATAAAAGCATAACAAAGCCGAAAATACATAAACAAAATAACCAGATTTCATATGGATAGTCATTTGCAGGAAAGCAAGTTAGCGCTAAAGAGAAAGGCAACCGCTTATCTGGCAATTAAAGATAAAGCTTCATCATTTATTAACCTTAGAAGCGTCTGTAACCGGGCATAATCTTAAAATTTATCTGCAGTTCTTCTAAGCGCTCATTTGGCAGATCTTGCAGGATAGGGAACAAATTCACTATCGTCTCCCTTGATCCTGGAAAATTTTTGTTCGGCCCAGTTATGTTTTGCTGTTTCGATCAATTCTTTGCTGCTGGAAACAAAATTCCAGTCAATAAAGCGCTCTTCCCGGAAAGGCTCCCCGCCAAAAATATAGATGGTACTATTGGCTTCTAATGTAAATGTGCAAAGCGAACTATCTTTTGCCACCAGGATCTGTTTGGGGCCGAAACGGTTTCCATCTGTTTCAACACTTCCTTCCAGTATGAACAAACCGGCTTCTCCATACAATGCATGGCCAATAGAAAGGGTTTGTATGCTTGTTGTTTTGATCTCAATCATAAACAACTTGCTGTAAACCGGAACAGGAGATTTTTTGCCAAACACTTCACCGGCGATCAGTTTATAGGTTGTATCTCCTTCCTGCCAGGCAGGAATATGCGCTTTGTCTATATGAGCGAAACCGGGCTCCATCTGTTCCAGTTCTTTAGGCAAAGCCACCCAGATCTGCAGGCCATGCATTTGTTTTTGTGAATGGCGAAGATATTCGGGCGTTCTTTCTGAATGTACGATCCCTTTTCCGGCCGTCATCCAGTTCACTTCACCGGGTTTGATCTCCACTTCATTACCTATTGAATCGCGATGCATGATCGATCCTTCAAAGAGAAAAGTAAGCGTGGATAATCCGATATGCGGATGCGGCAATACATCAAAATTCTGCCGTTCATTCATTTGCACCGGGCCCATATGATCGATATAAATAAAGGGACCCACCATTCTTTTCTGCCGGAAAGGCAATAAGCGGCCCACCAGAAAATTACCAATATCTGCTGCACGTTCTTCGATGATCAATTGGATGTTTGACATATCAATTTATTTTGAAAAAACATTTTATCCGAATACCTAAAGTTCAGCAAATCCATCAAGAAAACAATTTAGATAGCCTGCCTAAAACCGTAATTTTGAGAACTATCACAAAAGGTATCTACCGTTATGGAATTTGGACTGATCACATTTGCAGACATGGAGCCGGAAATTCTTCCGGGAAAAGGTATACATGGCGGGCAGCGCATGAAAGATCTGATGGAAGAAATTAAACTGGCCGACCAGTTAGGGCTGGATGTATTCGCAGTAGGCGAACATCATCGTCCGGATTATGCCGTATCCTCCCCCGCCGTTGTACTGGGTGCAGCGGCGGGGGTTACCAAAAATATCAAACTTGCGAGTGCCGTAACGGTATTGAGTTCGGATGATCCTGTGCGGGTATTTCAGGATTTTGCCACGATCGATCTTTTATCGGGTGGACGTGCCGAGATCATGGCAGGCAGAGGATCTTTTATAGAATCCTTCCCTTTGTTTGGCTATGACCTGGATGATTATGATGAACTGTTCACTGAAAAATTAGACCTGCTGCTAAAAGTAAATCAAACAGAAAAGGTTTCCTGGAAAGGAAAACACCGTGCTTCTATTTCCAATCTGGGTGTGTATCCACGCCCTTACCAGGCATCGCTTCCAATCTGGCTGGCTGCGGGTGGTACGCCGGCTTCTGCTGTACGTGCGGCTACCCTCGATCTTCCCCTAATGCTCGCCATTATTGGCGGAATGCCGGAGCAGTTTGTGCGTTTTATCAACCTATATAAAGAAACGGCTAGGCAAAAAGGTAAGGATATGAACCAATTACAGATCGGTATCAATAATCATTTTTATGTAGGAGAAGATTCGCAAAAAGCAGCAGATGAATTTTACCCTTATTATGCAGCCATGATGAACCGCGTGGGCCGCGACAGGGGCTGGCCACCGCTTTCACGGCAGCAGTATGAATATTCACGTTCGCCCAAAGCCGCTTTAATGGTGGGCAGTGTAGCAGAAGTGACCGACAAGATCCTGTATGAACATTCTTTGTTTGGCAATACCCGTTTTCTGGCCCAGGCAAGTGTGGGGCATGTACCGCATGACAAGATCATGCGCTCCATTGAATTGTTTGGAGACAAGGTAGTGCCTGCCGTAAAAAAAGCCCTCTCCGTTACGCAAAGGTTATCGTAAATAAAGTTGTGTTTGAAGTCAGAAAGCCGGGTTTTTTAAGCAATCTTAGAGTTATCAATTACTAACTGATTAGCTATATGACCAGGATCCCGTTTGATGAAATGAAAGCCACTATTCAATCTGCTTTTGTACTTGCCGGTATGCCGGAAGAGAAAGCGGCTATCTGCGCACAGATCCATACCGAATCAACACGTGATGGTGTGGCTTCGCATGGTTTGAACCGGGTAGAAAGATTTGTTGAATACCTGAACACGGGATTGGTTGACCCCGATGCAACCCCTTCATTGGAATTAAACCTGGGTGCATTGGAGATCTATAATGGCAATATGGGCCCGGGTGTGTTGAACGCCATTTTTGCCATGAACCGTGCAACGGAGATCGCGGAAAAAAACGGGATCGGTTTGGTAAGCTTAAAAAATACAACGCATTGGATGCGGGGTGGTGCGTATGGATTGATGGCTGCCGATAAAGGGTATGTGGCCATCTGCTGGACCAACACAGAATCCTGTATGCCTGCATGGGGCGGGAAATCGGAAGCGATCGGTAATAATCCTTTTGTGATGGCTGTGCCGCGTAAGGAAGGACATATTGTTCTGGACATGGCCATCTCACAATATTCTTATGGCAAACTTTGGGGTACAAGGGATAAGGGACAGAAACTTCCTTATCCGGGAGGTTTTGATCATGAAGGAAATATTACGGATGACCCCGGGGCGATCGCAGAAACACGAAGAATTATGCCGATCGGTTATTGGAAAGGCTCGGGTTTTTCTGTGATGCTCGATCTGGTCTCAGCCTTATTATCCGGTGGATTAACCACAGCGGGTAT
>CBHRAM010000349.1:0-3974 GCA_966076165.1 uncultured Chitinophagaceae bacterium | reverse complement strand
GGACCGATTTTGGTACCCGGATCAAGAAAGCCGGCATCCGGTATTGTGCCAATGAAAATATTTCATTGTGGTGTGTTTGCTTTCTCTTGTCATTGATCCTTCTCTATCTAGATATCCGCCTCCCCGACATGGGCCACAGAAAGACGCTTTTGGATATGAATCTCAAAGAAATAGGTATTGGTTCCTCACGTTATGGATCAGATCAGTACTTTCTGGTTCAGGACTTTGCCTGTGCGCAGTAAAAAAGGGTAGGTTTCACGAATCACAGTTTCTCCCCGGAACATCCAAAAAACAAAAGGTTCCACAAATCACAGTTTCTCCCTGAAACATTCTTTATTTTTGTGTATGGTCAGAAAGAAATGGACAGCACAGACCGAAGTAACCGACTCGCTTCTCCGCTTAAGGGAAAAGCGCAAGTGGCAATTGGGCTTCCGCAGGTATGTTTTGGAGAGAATGCCCAGCGAAGCCTATGCCCCCTACTTCGGTCTTGATATAGAAACCCTCAGAACCTGGTTCGAATTACAGTTTGAAGAGGGGCTTGATTGGGAGAACTTTGGAAAAGCCTGGCAGTTTGAACATATTATTCCTACCAGCTGCTTTGATTATTCGAACGAGGAAGACCTTCGTCTCTGCTGGAGCTTTATCAACCTGAGGGTAGAACGGATAGATGCAGAAGAAACAGGAGGAGCGAGAATGGACCTGTTCTCAGTAAAGAACTATTTTGATACACTATATAGTAAGACCGGACTTGGTATTTGTCGTAAGATGATTGAGAAGATCGAAGCCATCGAAGCTCAACACCACAAAAGCAATCCCGCACTCGAAAGCTTTATACTTGAAAACAAGTCCAGGTTTGAAAATATATCATCCTTAACCAATGAGGAGTTTAATCGCCTGAACCAGAACAATACCGTAGAGGAGCTTTTACTGGAAAGGGAAATCCTTAGAAAATTCGGTTCCGGCCAAAAACCCTGAACTATCTTTGCCGCCTATGTTTCCTGAATATGATGTGATAGTAGTGGGCGCCGGTCATGCCGGTTGTGAAGCCGCAGCAGCAGCCGCTAACCTCGGCAGTAAAGTGCTGTTGATTACCATGAATATGCAGACCATCGCACAGATGAGTTGTAACCCTGCCATGGGTGGAATTGCCAAAGGACAGATCGTTCGTGAGATAGATGCCCTCGGTGGGTATAGCGGCATTGTGAGTGATAAGAGCACCATTCAATTCAGGATGCTGAACAGAAGCAAGGGTCCGGCCATGTGGAGTCCGCGTACACAAAACGACCGGATGTTATTTGCCGCCACCTGGCGCGAGATGCTGGAGAACACACCCAATGTAGATTTCTATCAGGACATGGTCCGTTCCATCATCATCAAAGGCAACAAAGCCTGTGGGGTGGTTACCGGGTTAGGGCACGAAGTAAGATCCAAATCGGTAGTAGTAACGAGTGGTACATTTTTAAACGGGATCATTCATATTGGCGAGAAACAATTTGGAGGTGGCCGTGTGGCCGAGAAAGCCGCAACCGGTATCACCGAACAATTGGTTGAATATGGTTTTGAAAGCGACCGCCTGAAAACAGGAACCCCGCCAAGGGTAGATGGCCGCAGCCTCGACTATACCAAAATGGACGAGCAGAAAGGGGATGATGAAATTGTAGGATTCTCTTATACAGATACACCGCGTATCAAACCGGAGGATCAAAGAAGTTGTCATATTACGTATACCAACAGTACCGTTCACGATATTTTAAAAACAGGGTTTGATCGCAGTCCCATGTTCCAGGGAAGGATCGAAGGAGTGGGGCCAAGGTATTGCCCCAGTATTGAAGACAAGATCAACCGCTTTGCTGATCGCGACCGGCATCAATTATTTGTAGAGCCCGAGGGGTGGAATACGTTTGAGATCTATGTAAACGGGTTCTCAACTTCCTTACCAGAAGAAGTGCAGTACGAAGCGCTTCGTACTGTTCCGGGGTTTGAGAATGTTCGATTCTTCCGCCCGGGTTATGCGATCGAGTATGATTATTTTCCACCTACCCAATTGCAGTATTCTCTCGAGACGAAAATATTGTCCAACCTATTCTTTGCCGGACAGATCAACGGAACCACCGGTTATGAAGAAGCGGCTTGTCAGGGTATTATGGCAGGAATCAATGCACATCAAAAAGCAAGAGAACTCGAGCCATTGATTTTAAAAAGAAGTGAAGCATATATTGGTGTGTTGATAGACGATCTGATCAGCAAGGGAACGGAAGAGCCTTATCGCATGTTCACCAGTCGAGCAGAATTCAGAACATTGCTCCGCCAGGATAATGCTGACCTGCGTTTAACCGAGATCAGTTACCGCCTTGGCCTCGCCTCTCAGGAGAGGATGAATAAGGTGATCCAAAAAAGAGAACAAGTTGCAGAAGTGAAAAAAGTTCTCTCTACCACCAGTGTTGATGCAGATGAGATCAATGGTTATTTCTCTGATATCGATTCTGCCCATATTACCGAAAAGCAAAAAGTTTCAAAAATATTGCTCCGCCCCAATGTTGCGCTCAACTCTTTGATGGGCGTGGTACCGGGTTTACAGGATTCGCTTACCGGCATTTCTACAGATGCTTTGGAGCAGGCAGAGATCCAGATCAAGTATGAACGCTATCTCGAAAAAGAACAGGAGATCGTAGACAAGATGAGCCAGCTCGAGAACATGGCTATTCCTGCAACATTTGATTATGATAAAGTTGCGGCGTTGTCTAACGAAGCCCTGCAAAAATTTAAAAAGATTAAACCATCTACGCTTGGCCAGGCCAGCCGGATCAGCGGCGTAAACCCAAGCGATGTGCAGATCCTGATGGTCTACATGGGCAGATAGTTATTTTGAATTTTTAGTAATAACTTGTTTTCATAAACACTGCTTATGAAAACCTTTCTTTCTATGACACTATTCTCGTGTCTGTTTCTTTTTGCATGCCAACAACAACCTGCTACGCTCTCCTTAAAAGAGTATCATTCCATCACCGATAGTGGTGTACAGACCGGCGGTGTAAAAATGATCCAGATCGAAACGCCCGTTGGAAAATTCAATGTGTGGACCAAGCGCTTTGGCAACAATCCCAAAATAAAAGTCTTGCTCTTGCATGGCGGCCCCGGAGGCACGCATGAATTCTTTGAATCCTTCGAAAGCTTTCTTCCGCAGGAAGGAATTGAATTCTACGAATATGATCAGCTCGGTTCCTATTTCAGTGATAAACCCAAAGACAGCAGCTTGTGGACAGCGCCCCGTTTTGTAGAAGAAGTGGAACAGGTAAGAAAAGCGCTGGGACTCAATAAAGACAATTTTTATTTATTGGGCCATAGCTGGGGCGGTATTCTCGCTATGGAATATGCGTTGAAATACCAGGACAACCTGAAAGGCCTGATCATCAGTAATATGATGAGTAGCTGTCCGGCCTATGGTAAATATGCCGAAGATGTCTTATCCAAACAAATGGACCCCAAAGTGCTGGACACGATCCGTGGGTTAGAAGCCAGGGGCGATTTCAACAATCCCAAATATATGGAGCTGCTGATGCCTAATTTTTATAACCAGCATTTATGCCGGCTCAACCCCTGGCCCGAAGCCCTGCAAAGAGCTATGCCACACATGAATAGTGAGATCTATACCATGATGCAGGGTCCGTCGGAGTTTGGTGTTGCGGGCCGTTTGGCCAAATGGGACAGGAGCAAAGATCTTCCACAAATTAAAGTACCCACCCTTACCATTGGTGGCATGCACGATACGATGGATCCCGAACATATGAAATGGATGGCCACGCAGGTACAAAAAGGCAGGAGCCTCGTTTGTCCGGACGGAAGCCATTGTTCGATGTGGGATGACCAGCCGCATTATTTCCCGGGACTCATCAGTTTTATTAAAGATGTGGATGCCTGTGGATTTACCAAATAGCTGTTCACCGACACAAAGCCCGCTTTACCGAAAATATGAT
>CBHRAM010000348.1:0-4020 GCA_966076165.1 uncultured Chitinophagaceae bacterium | reverse complement strand
TGTTCAAGAAAAAATATGAAGACCAGATAGATGAGACTGCAGAACAGTATATCCATTTTGCAGTGGATGGGGCAGACCGGATGAAGAAACTGATCCTGGACCTGCTGGAATATTCAAGAGTGGGATCGAACAAGGATGATCTTGCGCTGATCGAAACCAACAATTTGTTAAAGGAAGTAACCAATGTGTTTTACAGCCGGATAGAAGAAATGAAAGCCAATGTGATCATAGAAACCCTTCCGGATATACGGGGTAACCGTACGCAACTGTTTCAGTTATTTCAGAACCTGATTGGGAATGCTTTGAAATACCATAGTGGCCAATCACCCGAGATCAGGGTTAGTGGCAGAGAAGAAGGAGATCATTTTGTTTTCAGCGTAAAAGACAATGGTATCGGTATCAAACCCATTTTTTTTGAAAAAATATTCATCCTCTTCCAACGCCTGCACCACAAGAACGAATACAGCGGAACAGGTATCGGCCTTGCCATCTGTAAAAAGATCGTTGACAAACATGGTGGTAAGATCTGGGTAGAGTCTGAGCCGGGTAAGGGAAGCTGTTTTTCTTTTTCGATCAGTAAAACACCGGATGATTACAGAATCAAGTAAGTAAACAGCAATAAAGTTTAGCAAGACAGGTAATAGTTCATGATGATCATGTAGAATATTTAAAGCGATGGCCATACCAGAAAACACAACAGCGATATCAGTTTTGATTGTAGAGGACAACCCGGGAGATCTTTTTCTGCTGCAGGAAACCCTGCGCTTAACAAAACTGCCGTTTGAAAATGTATATAAAGCCACCAGTGCTGCAGAAGCTATTGAGGCATTAAGTAAGTATGAAGTAGATGTTGTGTTACTTGATCTTTCTCTGCCGGACAGTACAGGGTTTAATTCATACCTGCAGGTTAATGATCATGCGGAGGATATTCCCATTATCGTTCTGACCGGTTTGGCAGATACGGAACTGGCTTTGGAGACCATGTCGAATGGTGCGCAGGATTACCTGGTGAAAGGTGAATATGACGAACGGTTGCTGGCAAAATCTATCCAGTATAGTATTGAACGTAACCGGATCAGGCTAAGCCTGATAGAGAGTAATGAGAGCTATCGTAACCTTTTCTTTAATAACCCGCTCCCGATTTTTATCTGGGACCTGCATACCATGGAAATACTGGAAGCCAATGATGTGGCCCAGGAAGAGTATGGGTATACAAGAGAGGAATTATTGCAGATGAATGTATTGGACCTGCGTTTACCGCAGTTTCATGATAGGGTGAGGACATTTGCCAAAGAATTTCTGGAAAATGATATTTCCAAAAGATCAGGTATCTGGGAACACAAAAAAAAGAATGGCGAACCCCTGATCCTGGATATCTCTTCTCATAAGATAGAGTATAAAGGAAAGGCTGCTGTTCTGGCGATACATAATAATATTACCGAGAAGATCAGGCTTGAAGAAAAACTGGAAGAAGAAAAACTGTTAAAGCAGAAAGAGATCAATGAAGCCATGATACAGGTGCAGGAGAAAGAACGTTACGAGATCAGCACCGAATTACATGATAATGTGAACCAGCAGCTTACCGTAGCAATGATGTATATCGCCTCGGCCCAGCAAAAAAATCCGGAAAGTGCGGAACTGCTGAAACAATCCTCAGGATTTGTGTTGAATGCGATTGAAGAGATCCGTAAACTTTCCCAGATACTGGTTACCCCGCTGATCAAACATTTTGGCTTGAGTAAAGCTATTGAAAGCCTTCTCGATGATATCTCATATGTGAATACCCTTCAGATAGACCTGGTGGCAGATGCATTTTATGAGGAAGATATCAAGTATGATTTCAAACTGAATATTTTCAGGATCGTTCAGGAGCAGATGAATAATATCATCAAACATGCAAAAGCCACGCATGTAAACATTGAGCTGATGCGGAATAATCAAATGATCTATCTCAAAATAGCTGATGATGGTGTGGGGTTTGATATTAACCAGCAAAGAAAAGGGATCGGTATTTACAATATCATCAGCCGCTCTGACCTGTACAATGGAATTGTGGATATACAAAGTTCCCCGGGCAATGGCTGCGGGATCCATATCACATTCCCGATCAGTGAAGATCTGTTACAGTGATTTTTTAACACATAGTTACATAACTAACACAAAGGGCACATAGCATTTACTATGTGCCCTTTACTTTATCTAACTATGTGTTGAAAAAGGGGATATGGAAACACTTTATTCTATACCCGGTTGCTTCAGTTGCCAGCCTGTTTTCTTTTTCTCGGCATCTACCATCTGTTTTACATCCAGCAATAATTTTTTAGCATCATACACAATGCCATCTTTGATCGTGTATAATACACCACCTGTACGCACTACTTTGTTTTCTTTGGTCAACTCAATAACCCCTGTTCCGTAGAGAACCTGTAAATTCTTTAGCGGGTTTGCATTCACCACAATAATATCGGCAAGTTTACCCACTTCCACACTGCCGATCTCTTTATCCATACCCAATGCCTGTGCTCCGTATAAGGTAGCAGAGCGGATCACTTCCAAAGGGTGAAATCCTGCTTCGCGGAGTAATTCCAGCTCCCGGATATAACCGAAACCATAGGTCTGGTAAATGAATCCATTATCCGAACCTGCGGTAACACGTCCGCCGCGGTTCTTGTATTCGTTGATGAATGTCATCCACAAACGATAATTGTTTTTCCATTCCACTTCCTGCTCAGTACCCCAGTTATGCCAGTAAGAGCCATGTGATTGCTGACTCGGCTCATAAAATTTCCAGAGAGATGGCAGTGTGTAGGTCTCATGCCATTCTGCACGGCGGGTTCTTTGCAGGTCGCGGTTGGCATCATAAATATTAAAAGTCGGGTCCAGGGTAAAGTCAAGAGAAAGTAATTCATTCATCACTTTGTTCCAATGCTCACTGTAAGGAGCAGCGGCTTGTTTCCATAGCTTACCGGCTTCTTCAAATCGGTTTTGCTCATCACTATAATTATAATCCAGCGGAAAATTCTGAATGGTCTTATCTGTGAACAATGCTTCCGGTAAACCATACCAATGTTCCATGCTGGTCATGCCGGCTCTCGCGGAACTCAATACATTCCATCTGGCCACATCTGTTTGCGCGTGGTGACAGCAGGAACGTAATCCCAAACGCTTATTCTCCCTGATAGCCGCATCCATCACTTCCGGAGATGCACCAAAAAATTTAATGCCATCTGCACCATTCTTTGCATTCTGCTGTACCCATGCCCTTGCCTGGTCTGCATTTACGATGGGCGTTTTACTGCCTTGTCCAAAAGCGGTATAAGCAAAAAGCCTTGGTGCAGTAATGTCATTAGCGGCACTTTTTTTCTTTTCATCCAATACCCAATCCAAACCATTGCCGGCGGATGGATCACGAACGGTAGTGATGCCATGCGCCATCCATAATTTAAAAACATATTCTGCCGGTGTGCCCTGGGCTGTGCCGCCTATATGTCCATGCATATCAATTAAACCGGGCAATGCATACATGCCTTCGCAGTTGAGTTCCTTGCCGCCTTCTTTCAGTTTTGGCCTTCTGGCAGGATCGATCTTTGCATCGGGATTGCCTAAAACCGCTATTTGAACAATGCGGTTCTGTTCTACCACAATATCTACGGGCCCTAATGGTGGCGCACCGGTCCCGTTCACGAGGGTAACCCCGCGAATGATGAGCTGTGTATAAGGACCCATACCTTCTTTCTTTTCAGGCGCTTTTGGGATCTGGGCAATAGATAGGATAAAAGAGAATGAGACAGCAATGCAGGCAAATAGTCTTTTCATGTTGAATGATTAAGAACTGAATATAAAAAGAATCCTGCGCATTCGTAAACTAAACTGCGCCTTTGCGCCTCTGCGAGAATATTTGTACGCAGAGGCGCAAAGGTGCGGTTTTTAGCGGACTTGTTTTTTAGACTTCCTCGCGTCTTTTTGCATCCAGGTATTTTTTCCGGATAATGTTTTGTACGGGCTGGTTATGGATCTTAC
>CBHRAM010000347.1:0-4032 GCA_966076165.1 uncultured Chitinophagaceae bacterium | reverse complement strand
ACGTCATTGCGAGGAGGAACGACGAAGCAATCTGAGGCCGCACTAAGGAATCGTTTTATTTTATCAGCCATTAACACACACAAAACGCCCTTTCTCAAAACTTGCACGCAAAGGCGCAGAAGCGCAATTTTAAGCTCGATCAAGCTAACTAAAAGCAGCTTGTCTCATACTGTATACTTCAGATTGCTTCGTTCCTCGCAATGACGAAAAAGGCCGCATAACTGCGGCCTTTTCATAATAGTATTTGTATCACTGATTATTGCTCAGAGGTCTTCACCAATCCCAGTTTTGCCTCAAGGCTCAGGGTGGCGTGTGGTACGGCGCGTAAGCGGGCTTTGTCGATCAGTTTTCCGGTTACTCGGCAGATACCGTAGGTTTTGTTTTCGATACGCATCATGGCTTTTTCCAGGTGATCGATATAAGTGATCTGCCTGCTGGCCATCTGGCTCAATTGTTCTCTTTCCATGCTCATACTGCCATCTTCCATGGTCATGTAACGGGCATCATCATTATCGCCACCCATTTCATCCTTACGGGTGATCAGGCCCTGCAGGTAAGCCAGCTCTTTTTTAGCGGCATCCAGTTTTTTTGAGATCAGCTCCCTGAATTCATTCAGGTCAGCATCACTGTATTTTACCAGGGGGTCCCCGTTATTGGCGGTTAATTCTGCTACTCTTTTTTCTAATTGGGTATATCCGGGCTTATAAGGCACACTCGACTTCGTATTGATCTTCGGTACTTTCACGTCTTTTATGGGTTCTGGTTGTTTTTTTACAGGTTTCACAGGCGGAGCCGGTGGGGCTTTTACCTCAACTTTTGGTTTGGCAGGGGGTGCTACAGGTTTAGCCGGAGCGGGTGCCACTGGTTTAGGGGCAGGTTTCACAGGTGCTGCCGGTTTGGCAACAGGTTTAGGCGCTACTTTCACCACTTTGGCCGGAGCTGGTTTTGGAGCCGGTTTTTTGGCAGGGGCCGGAGCAGGCTTTTTAGGTGCTGGTTTAGCCACTACTTTTTTAGCCGGCACCGCTTTTTTAGGCGCTGGTTTTGGCGCTGCTTTTTTAGCAGGAGCCGCTTTTTTAGGCGCTGGTTTAGCCGGTGCTTTCTTAGCCGGAGCTGCTTTTTTAGGCGCTGGCTTAGCGGGTGCTTTTTTGGCCGGAGCCACCTTCTTCGGAGCTGGTTTCTTAGTAGGCATACAAGTTTATCCTTTTTTGGTAACTACCACTTTCAACAGGATCTCATTGATTTCCACTTCAGTGCCGTTCGTTAGCTGGGGCACCCAATCAATGGTATCTGCCAAAATTTCGCGGCAAATATAGTCGTTATATTTAATAATGGACGGCTTCAGCTGGGGGCTCTCAAGCACGGTCACGAATATACGGTCTGTGAGGTCAAAACCGCTGTCTTTTCTGATATTCTGCACACGGTTTACAAATTCCCTCGCCTCTCCTTCCTGCTTTAACGCATCGGTAAGGGTGATATCCAGTGCCACCGTGAGGCTTCCCTTACTTGCCACACTCCAACCGGGAATATCTTCGGCCACAATATCCACATCGGCCAATCCTATCGTAACTTCCTCACCATCAATGTTTAATGTATAAGTTTCCTCTTTTTCCAGGCGGGTAATATCCAGCTGACTAAACTGGCCAATAGCGGCACTTACAGCTTTCATTTTACCTCCCAGGCGGGTACCCAGGGCTTTGAAATTGGCTTTGATCTTTTTACTGATCACACCTTCTGTTTCGGTGATATATTCCAGCTCCTTCACATTTACTTCCGCTTTGATCAGGTCTTCGATCTTCTCCAACTGGTCCTTCATTTCCGGGTTCAATACCGGGATCATGAGTTTCTGGAGTGGTTGACGAACCTTGATATTCACTTTTTTGCGGAGAGAGAGCACCAACGAACAGGTATCCTGTGCCAGCTGCATCCTCTCTTCGAGAGATCGGTCGATCACAGATTCATCCGCTACCGGGAAATCAGCATGGTGGATGGAGCCTACCTGGAATTTACCCGTTACCGCATTCAGGTTATGGAAAACCGCATCGCTGAAGAACGGAGAGATCGGGGCCATTAAACGAACAATGGTTTCCAGACAGGTATATAAGGTCTGATACGCACTGATCTTATCCTGCTCATACTCGCCTTTCCAGAAACGGCGACGGCAGAGACGAACATACCAGTTGCTAAGGTGTTCATCCACAAATTCTTCAATGGCGCGACCGGCAAGCGTGGGCTCGAAATCGTCCATTGACCGGGTTACGTTTTTGATCAATGTATTCAGGGAAGACAGGATCCATCTATCGATCTCGGGCCTTTCATTCAATGGAACAGCAGCTTCTTTAAAAGCAAACCCATCCACATTGGCGTATAAGACGAAGAACTGATAGGTATTATATAATGTTCCGAAAAATTTACGTTGTACTTCCTGGATCCCTGCCAGATCAAACTTCAGGTTATCCCAGGGTGAGGCATTGGTGATCAGGTACCAGCGTGTTGCATCGGCACCATATTTTTCGATGGTCTCAAATGGGTTCACCACATTACCGAGGCGCTTACTCATTTTGTTACCATCCTTATCCAAAACCAATCCATTACTTACTACGGCTTTGTACGCAACACTGTCAAACAGCATTACACCCAATGCATGTAAGGTATAGAACCAGCCGCGGGTCTGGTCAACCCCTTCTGCAATAAAATCTGCGGGGAAGGCCTCGCCTTTATCAACCAGGTCTTTATTTTCAAAAGGATAATGCCATTGGGCATAAGGCATCGCACCACTATCAAACCATACATCGATCAGATCGGCCACACGTTTCATGGGTTTGCCGGATGCACTTACCAGGATGATATCATCCACAAAAGGTTTATGCAGATCGAGAATGCCTTCGTGTAAATAATTTTTATTGGTATCGCCACCCAAAACTTCACTGGCTTTGCGGATGCCTTCATTCAGTTCTGCAATAGAACCGATGCACACTTCTTCTTCACCATCTTCTGTTCTCCACACCGGTAATGGCGTTCCCCAATAGCGGCTGCGGCTGAGGTTCCAGTCAACCATATTCTCCAGCCAGTTACCAAATCTTCCTTCACCGGTTGATTTCGGTTTCCAGTTGATGGTCTTGTTCAGTTCCACCATACGATCCTTGACAGCTGTGGTTTTGATGAACCATGCATCGAGCGGATAATATAAAATGGGTTTATCGGTTCTCCAGCAATGCGGGTAGCTGTGTTCGTATTTTTCTACTTTGAACGCACGGTTTTCTTTTTTCAGTTTTACGCTGATGTCAACGTTCACATCCACATAGTCCTTATCGTCTTTGTAATTCTTTACATAGCGGTTACTGAATTCGCCAAGGCCATCTACAAATTTTCCCTGCCTGTCAACCATCGTTAAGATCCCGATATTGAATTTTTTACCTACCCGATAGTCATCTGCTCCAAATGCCGGTGCTGTATGAACGATACCGGTACCATCTTCTGTGGTAACAAAATCGCCCACAATTACACGGAAAGGTTTGGCATCAGGCGTGATCTCTTTGATCACGGCCAATGAGTTGGCTTCATAAGGAAGCAGTTGCTCATATTCGCAGTCTTCTATTTTAGAACCTTTGAAATCAGTTAATATTTTCCAGGGAAGAATTTTTGCTTTTTCATTGTACCCTTCAAAATCGCCATTCTCTCCTTCGGGCTTGAAATACTTACCCAGCAAGGCTTTTGCCAGCACAACATTTACGGGAAGATGTGTATATGGATTAAAGGTCTTGACCAGTACATAATCAATATTCGGCCCAACGGTCAAACCTAAGTTAGAAGGCAGTGTCCATGGTGTAGTTGTCCATGCAATAAAGAAAACTTCCGCATCAGCGGCTGCATCAAAGAGGAACTGACTTTTTGCATTCTTCACTGCTTTGAACATTGCCACAGCAGAAGTATCCTTTACATCTTTGTATGTACCGGGCTGGTTCAGCTCGTGTGAACTTAATCCGGTTCCTGCTGCAGGTGAGTAAGGTTGTATGCTTACACTCTCATACAAAA
>CBHRAM010000346.1:0-4064 GCA_966076165.1 uncultured Chitinophagaceae bacterium | reverse complement strand
TCTTAAGGATGAATTCGATATCATCCTGGAAACCCATGTTCAGCATTTCATCTGCCTCATCCAGAACCACATATTTGATCTGCTCGAGATTGATCGCTTTTCTTTCGATAAGATCGATCAAACGTCCCGGAGTAGCCACTACGATCTGTACGCCCCTTTTCAGGTCGCGTATCTGTAAACCGATAGAAGCTCCTCCATACACAGCAACCACAGAAACACCGGTCATGTATTTTTTAAAGAGCTCTATTTCCTTTACGATCTGCAGGCATAATTCCCTGGTTGGACAAACCACCAGTGCCTGCGGATACTTAGCTGCCGCATCAATAATATGGAGCAATGGCAGGCCAAAAGCCGCCGTTTTCCCTGTTCCCGTTTGCGCAAGGCCAATAAAGTCCTTGGTGCCGCTCAGCAATACGGGTATTGCCTGTTCTTGTATTGCGGTTGGGTTCACATACCCCAACTCATCCGTTGCCTGAATCAACCTAGCATCAATTCCCAACGCTTCAAATGTCGTCATGTATTAAAAAATTTGCCGCAAAGGTACTTTTTATATGCCTCTTTGGCGGTTTTTTGTTTGAAACCCAACGGGGGCGCTCATTTCAGCTTCCGTTGCGTCGCACACTTGTACTTCCTCTCCGCTAATCGGCCGGATTAGCGGATTTGCGGTTTACGGATTGGCGAATTAGAAAAAAGCTATTGTTCAGCAATCCGTTAATCCGTAATCCGCCAATTTGTAATCATTTCAAAATCCGCTTGATACCGTTCGCGTTCTCTATCAATTCCTTCAAATACTCGAAATTCTCCTTTTCCAAACAGGCTTTGAACTTGCGGAGCTGGGCAATATGCTCGTTGAGTACATCCAGCACATTATCCCTGTTTTGCATAAAAATGGGTACCCACATGGCCGGGTTACTCTTGGCCAGACGTACCGTACTCTCAAAACCACCACTCGCCAGTTCAAAAATGGCATCTTCTTCCCTTTCTTTCTCCAAAACCGTATTGGCCAGGGCGAAAGAGGTGATATGTGAAATATGACTCACATATGCCACATGCACATCGTGGGCTTCTGCATTCATATAAACAAGGTGCATTCCCAACAGATCATATACCTGTTCAACCAGGGCCACGGCATCTGCATCGCTGTCTTCTTTGCTGCAGATCACGGCGGCTTTATCTTCAAATGCTCCTTTGATAGCTGCTTCCGGGCCACTATATTCGGTACCCCACATCGGGTGCGTTGCTACAAATCTTCCACGGTGCGGATTTTGGGCCGCAGCTTCGCAGATCGTTTTTTTGGTGGAGCCCACATCCATCACCACCTGCTTATCGCACAGATCAAGCACAACAGGCAATAAAGCTTCTGCGGCATTGATGGGTGTTGCCAATATGATCAGATCAGAGGCCAATACGGCTTCTTTCAATTCTTTGATCTCATCCACCAAACCCAGCTCCAACGCTTTTTCGCAGTGCTGCTTGTTGGCATCCACTCCGATCACTTTATCGGCAAATCCTTTTTCTTTCAATGCAAGGGCCATTGAACCACCGATGAGACCGATACCCACTATACTTACAGTCATTGTAATTAAAAATTAGAAATTAATAATTAAAAATTGAAGGGCTCTCATACAACTGTTTTAGAAATTATTAATTTTTAATTTCTAATTTTTAATTCTGCTGATCGCTTCTTCAAATTTCTCCACACTCCCGCACAAGCTAACCCTTATATATCCATCGCCCGCGTTACCAAAAATTCCGCCGGGGGTGATAAATACATTCGCGTTATATAATACTTCATCACTTAATTCATAACCTGTTTTGTACTTAGCGGGGATCTTTGCCCATACGAAAAGTCCGACCTGTGTTTTGGAGTATTCGCAATTGAGCAGGGTAAGCAGCTCGAATACTTTTTCTCTGCGCTTTGTATAGATGGCATTGATACTTTCATACCAATCCTTACCCAGGCTCAAAGCTTTTGCTGCTGCCAGTTGTACGGGCAGGAACATGCCGCTGTCCATATTACTTTTAAATCGGATGATCTCATCGATCCTTTCTTTGGCTCCGCAAAGCATCCCTACACGCCAGCCGGCCATGTTCTGGCTTTTGCTTAATGAATTGAGTTCGATCACAACTTCTTTTGCCCCTTCTACGCTTAACAGGCTTTGGGGTGTTTCATTAAGGATAAAACTGTAAGGGTTATCATGACAAACCAAAATATTATGTTTCCTGCCAAATGCAACGATCTTCTCAAAAAGGTCTTTGGTTGGCAATTGCCCCGTAGGCATATGCGGGTAATTTACCCATAGTAATTTTACTTTACTGAGATCTGTTTTTTCCAATGCATCAAAATCAGGCCCCCAGTTATTGGCTTCCGTTAATTCATAAGGTACCGCTTTACCACCGGCCAGTTTTACAGCGCTGCTGTAAGTTGGATAACCGGGGTTAGGGATCAAGGCTTCATCTCCTTCGTTCAGGTAGGTCATGCAGATATGCATAATACCTTCCTTGCTGCCAATCAGCGGCAGTATCTCTGTATTGGGGTCCAGGGTTACATGGTACCATGTATGATACCAATCAGCGATCGCATTTCTTAATAGAGGTGACCCTTTATAATTCTGGTAAGCGTGGGTATTGGGTTTTGCAGATTCTTCCTGCAATACTTTCACCACATCAGGGTGCGGTGGCAGATCGGGGCTACCGATACCGAGGTTAATGATATTCTTTCCCTGTTTGTTCAGCTCATCTATCTCTCTCAACTTTTGTGAGAAATAGTATTCGCCAATACCTTCCAGTCGTTTTGAAGTAGTGATCTGCATATATTATCCTTTTACAACTTTTCCTTTTTTATAAATGCCGAAGATCTTTACGCTATTGGTCAATGATTCAATGGATCTCAATACGGTATCCAGCTGTTTTCTTGAATCAAATTCGAGATCGGCATAAAATCCATATTTGAAATCGCTGCCGGGTATGGGCATGCTTTGCAGCTTGCTCAGGTTGATACCGCCTTCTGCGATCTTTGTCAAAACCTTTGCCAGTATACCTTTTGAGTGATTGGTCTGGAAATAAAGAGAGGCTTTATCGGCATCAATGGTTTCTGCTGCTTCGTTTTCTCTTTTTAATACCAGGAAGCGTGTTACATTATTCTTCAGTGTATGAATATTGGGGGTGATCACTTCCATATCATATAATTCCGCAGCCAGTTTACTTGCAATGGCTGCCGCATGCTTACTGTGTTTCTGGTGAATATGTTTGGCACTTAGGGCCGTATCTTCTGTTTCTACCAGTTTCCAGTCATGCTTTTCCAGGTAATCAAGACATTGTAATATGGCCATGGGGTGACTATGCACTTCTTTGATATCCTCCAGTTTTACACCCGGGTTTACCAGCAGGTTCTGGCTGATCGATAAATAGACTTCCCCGATCACTTTCAGTTTACTCTTCTGCAACAGATTATAATTGGGCAGGATGCTTCCTGCGATAGAATTCTCAATAGCCATGATGCCACCGGCAGATTGTTTTTTGTCGGACGAGATCCTGATCAGATCACGGAAAGTATCGCAGGGTATCACTTCCACCTGTTTGCCAAAGAAATAACGGGCAGCTACCTGGTGGAAGGAACCTTCGTAGCCTTGAATGCAAATCCCCGAAGCAGCATCAGCCGCCCCCCCCAGCCCCCTGTAGGGGGAGTTAGGTTTTGTATTCTCCATTTTATTTACTGCATTGTTCATATTGCCATTCCTCTTTTAATTTCCCCTTACTACCCCCTCCTTGGGGGCTTGGGGGTAAAAAAAAGTCCCGGCCTTTTGGCCGGGACTGTATGTAAAGTTTTTTTGTTTATGCTTTAGCAAATACTACCCGGCTTCTTTTTTCAAAGAAGTAGTAAAAGAAAAAGTAAAAAGTATTTGCGATGATTGTTTTCATTGTTGGTCAAATATAAGAATGGAAATCTATTCAAAAATCGAATTTGAAAATTTTATTTAGCTAACACTCTTTAGTTTTCAAAACTCAATGCCCCCTTCCAGGGAGGTGGGGGTAAAAAAAAGGCCCTCCGTGGAAACGGAGCG
>CBHRAM010000345.1:0-4073 GCA_966076165.1 uncultured Chitinophagaceae bacterium | reverse complement strand
AAAAATCGTTCGAATAAAGGTTGCCGTATTCAGTCAACAGAATATTGAACCCTGCCCGGATCGTTCTGTGTTGAAAAGCGTCATCCAGTATAATGACCTGCAGATCGGGTACGTCCTGTAACATATGCGGAATACCCACGATCCTTTCTTCGCAGGAAGCCACTGCTACGTCGGGAAATTTATTGTGGAACTGCATAGGCTCATCTCCTATCTCCAGCGCCGTGGTGGTTGCATCGGCCAATGCATACCCCTTTGTCTTTCTCTTGTACCCGCGGCTGAGGGTGCCCACTTTACATTCGTTCTTTAACAGTTTAGCCAGGTACTCAACCATAGGCGATTTACCTGTTCCTCCAACGGAAAGATTGCCTACACAGATCAGGGGAAAATTGAATTCGGCTGATTTGAGGTAGTTTCTGTCGAACAGCCGGTTGCGTATAAAAATGATCAGTCCGTACAACGCTGCCAATGGCAATAACAAAACACGGAATGATTTAAGGAAGATCGTGTTAAAATTCATAAGTCTTTTGCGGTGTGATGCAATAAGATAAAGGTACATCAAATTGATCGGTGTCGCTGATCTTATCAACCGGGTCGAAATAGGAAAACCCGATCGAGATCACGTCTTTGCGGCAGCGCGAGAGGTACCGGTCATAAAACCCCTTCCCGTACCCCACCCTGTAGCCAGCCCTGTCAAACACCAGCAGGGGCACCAACACCAGGTCGATCTGTTCAGGAAGTAATACATACCCTTCTTTGGGTTCGGTAATACCCCATTCGTTGGTTTGGTAAACGGTATCCTCATGAATGGCCAGGGCCGTCATAGAAATGGAGTTCTCATCTGTAACCGGATACGCAATGGTGAGGCCCGGCACCATATGCCGCAGATAGCCTGAAAAAAGATGGGTATTGGGTTCGCCGTGACTATCTATGGGCCAATAAGTAAACAGGGTCTCAATATCAGAAAAATCAAATTGCTGAAACTGAAGCAGCATCAGGTCATCCATACGAAGCCTGTCGCCGGAATGCAGCGCCGCTCTTTTTGCTTTGTATTCCTGTCTGAGTGCTTCCTTGGTCATGCTTAGTTTAGTTTTTCCAATAAACCCGGTAATAAGCGGGCCGCCTGTTCTTTTATGATTGAGCGGTTGATGGTTTCCAGTTTGGGAACAGATCCTAAAGAAGGGTATCCGCTCCAGGATACGATCTCTGATTCGTACTGCAGGTAATCATCATTAAAGATCCATCCTGCCACATCGAGATCATTTGCCCGGCAATAGGACGCTGTTAATAAGGAATGGTTTATGCTGCCCAGATAATTTCTACTTACAAGGATCACTCTTGCATCCAGCATTCTGATCAGATCAGCAACCATCAGATCCTGGTGCAAAGGTACCAATAATCCCCCTGCTCCTTCAATGATCAGTTGTTTCCCCTGTGTTGCCTGTAATAGTGAAACGGCTTTTTCTTTGATCAGCTCCCCATCAATCTCTATCTTATCTATCCTTGCGGCAATATGCGGGGAAGCGGGTGTTTTAAGTTTGTACACTTCCTCATGCACCACAGATAAACGGTTGGATAGCATTTGCTTTATCCATGCTGAATCCGTTCCCTGCTCAAAACCTGCCTGCACCGGTTTCCAGTAATCAGCTTCCAGGGCTTCTGTAAGTATGGCTGAGACCAGTGTTTTTCCAACATCTGTTCCGATACCTGTTATGAATAGTGGTCTTTTCATAAGTGTTTATTGGTTGATTGGTTGATTTGTTTACTGGTTTATTCGTGGCTTTCTTTTGTTGATAAGGGCTGCCATTTAGCGGCATACCATCAACAAATAAACCAGTAAACCAATCAACTAACCTTCGGATACAAAGAAAGAGAATAATGTGCTGCCGTAGTTACGGACAAAGCTGAAACCTTCAAATTTTTCGTATTGGTTACGTGGGGTATGTTCCAGGACAAAGAAACCGTTTTTGGCGATCAGTTTTTTGGATACAATGATCTTGGGTAGTTCATCTATCGGGCCTAAAGCATAGGGAGGGCCGGCAAAAATAAAATCGAAGGAATCGGAACAGGTATTGAGAAAACTGAATACATCCATCTTTAATACTTTGGCATTCTCTGCTCCCAGCATATCGAGGTTCTTTTTGATGAAAGCGTGCATGGTGGTATCCTTCTCAATGATGGTGAGATCTGCCGCTCCGCGGGATGCCAGTTCATAACTGATACAACCCGTGCCGCCAAACAGGTCGAGTGTTTTAATACCTTCAAAATCCATCCGGTTCTGGAGAATATTAAACAATCCTTCTTTGGCAATATCTGTTGTGGGGCGTGTATGGGGCATATTGGCTGGCGGACTGATCCTTCTTCCCCCCCATTTACCGGAAATGATCCTCATACAGCCAACTTATAAAAAGGGGTGAAAAAATGCAGGGGATAATCCGGGTGAATAAAAGCTGCCGCATCTGCCGGGTTGATGGTTTCAACCGACATCTGGCCAAACAGTTGATTGAGCTGCCGGTATAGAATGGAATCGGGCAGTATTTTACCACTGATATCTATTTGCGCATCGGCTGCATCAATATGAAATTGTTTGAGGGTATTCATCACATAATACAGGAGATCTTCTTCCGATTGAAATGGGAATGATTGGATGAGCTGTAGTTTTCCGTTCTGGGTTACGGCCATAATCGCATGGCCCGTATAGATCTGAATTTTTAAGAATGGTGAAACAGGAATTTCACCCGCAAACAGGTCAGCCAGGATCTTAGTGTAGATATGATGTGGCTGGTATAAAATACATTGCCTGCCTACCCATTCCTGCAAAGATCTTTTTACGCGATAGGCATTCACCATCGGGTCTTTGGTTGCGATCGTATCATGCTTAACCTCATCACGGGTACTTTCTCCGTAGATGAGTGAGAGAAAATCTTCTGCCGAGGAAATGCTGAATTTGCTTTCCGGTATGATCACCGCTTCCTGGAAATTATAATAGCAATGGGTTTCTTTGTAAGTGCGGCTAAGGATAACAGACAGGTTCTTGAATTCAAAAAAGATATCTGCCCAGTCGGCCGTATCCTTATCCAGTTCAAACAATTCAAAAGCGTCTACCCGTTGCGAATCACTTCCTTTTACCAGGCAGGCCAACTGGTTGTTGCCGATCTCCATAAAGAGCGTATCGGCTTCTGCAGCCGCAGCATCTTTTGTATCGGTATAATAACTAACCAGTTTCCGGATCATGGGGTCTAATTGACTGCAATGTTATAAAAAAATGGCTAAGCTGTAAAAGCGATCTGCGGAAAGGGCAAAATCTTAGCTTTGCGGCACATTATGCAAAAAGCGTCTCAGGGTATAAACTTACAGGTAAATATCAGCAATAAGCAGATTCTGGGTATTGCATTGCCTATAACGGCGGCTATCATTGTGCCCCAGATCAATTTTATTACGAATAATATTTTCCTGGGCGGACTTGGCCAGGGAGCTTTGGCGCTGGCGGGTATCACCGGTGTGTACTACCTGATCTTTGCGGTAGTTGGGCATGGGTTGAATAATGGTTTACAGGCCCTGATCTCCCGACGTGCCGGTGAGAACCGGATAGATGCGATCGGCAACCTGTTTTCTCAGGGTATTCGGATCGCTTTGGTTTTTGCGGCTATCGGGATGGCCATTACCTGGCTGGTGGCACCGAGGGTATTGGCTTGGTCGTTGCATGATCCGGAAAGTGTGCGCACCTGTGTGCGGTTTCTCAATATCCGGATATTGGGCCTCCCCTTCTTATACGTGTACCAGATGCGGAATGCTTTGCTGGTGGGAACCAACCAAAGTAAATACTTAATTATCGGTACTGCCACCGAAGCCCTGACCAATATCTTTTTTGATTACGGGTTGATCTATGGAAAATTCGGTATGCCACAGTTGGGGTTTGATGGTGCCGCTTATGCTTCCATTATTTCAGAATTTGCAGGCCTTGCCGTGATCTTTATGGTGATCCGGTTGAATGGCGTTGCCAAACAATTGCACCTGTTCAAGAACTGGGCCTATGATGCGGCCAATGTAAAACTGATCGTGGTACAGTCTTACCC
>CBHRAM010000344.1:0-4090 GCA_966076165.1 uncultured Chitinophagaceae bacterium | reverse complement strand
GCAACAGTGCCGGTAAATACGGCCAGTGCCATTTCGCAGAGACAGAACATTACACCATCTGCCTGTAATTCATTGATACCAATTTGCACTTCTCCGATACCGGGCAGTTTAAAATCGCCGGGCTTAGGTTTCCAGAAAGGGTTGCGGAGTGAAGCCATTTTTGTTTTGGGATCTTTGGCACCAAAGACCTCACCGAAATTGTATTTTTTCCAAACCCAGTCATCAAAAGCATAAGCAATAGCAGTATGCCTTAATACCACCACTACACCACAATCAGCAGCAGGTGTGCCGGTCTTCTGGTTAGTTAACAGAAAAACTTTGGGCCAGGCAAATGGATAGATCTCATGCGGCTGGGTAGCATCATACACTATACGGTGTTTGCCTTTTACCTGGTTAAACCACTGATCGGCTTCTTCCGTAGGAAAGGTCTGATACTCTTTTGTACCTGCTTCTGCTGCCTGCAGTTGACTGAAGGGTAATGCTAGTCCCGACAATCCGAAAGCAGCGGCACCTTTTGTAAGGGCACCCAAAAACCCACGGCGGTGCGTGGTTTGTGATGGTTGATTTGTGCTCATGGTATGTACAATTTTAGTGATAGAAATCAGGGGGAACTGTACAAAGTAGAAAATGAGAAGGATTAATGCAAGCCCTGCAAAGGGCTATTTCTGAATCATTATTTCATAAATATCCTAATGAGTTGCAAAACAATCAACTAGGTTAATGCCCAGCCATCGCATCGCCGCCTTTCTTGAACACATATTCACTATGAAGCAGGTAAACACCCGAAGTAACCACTACATCGCCTGTAGAAAGGCCCGATCTGATCTCGATCCTGTCGTCCGTTTCCTGACCGGTTTCTACCATGATGCTTTTGAATGTTTTTTGGGAGGTCTGGATCCAGACCGTTGCGCCATGCCCATCACGGATCACGGCATCAATAGGTAAAGTGAGTGTTTTACGGGGCGGGCTTTTTAACAGCACATACGCCGACATACCCGGACGCAATTTGTTTCCCGGATTGGGAATCGCAACACGGATCAGGTTAATTCTTGTATCGGGGTTGATCTCAGGGTTTACAAATTCAATTCTACCCTGTATCTCTTTTCCATCAAAATCAGGCAATTGAACTGTGGCCATACTATTCCGGTTCACATCAGCCATTTGCGAAGTGTACACCTGTGCTTCAGCCCAAAGGCTGGAGAGATCGGCCAGTTTCACAATAATGCCTCCTTCCATAATGTAATCACCTTCTTTTATATCAAGAGTAGTAATGTAACCGGATGCATTGCTATAATAAGTTGTGGAGGGAGATGCTTTTTTTGATCTGGCCAGTTCCTGGATCTGGTTTTCTGTCATGCCCCATAAAAGCAATTTGTTTTTGGCACTTTGTATCAAATGACTGAAATCGATAACGGTCTCATCTGCAAATGCTTTTTTTCTGTCGAGCGCCAACAGGTATTCCTGTTTGGCATTATTCAGTTCTTCACTGTGTAATTCATATAAGGGAGAACCTTTAGATACATAATCGCCGAGGTTTTTAAAATAGAGTTTCTCAATTCTTCCCATGATCCTGGCACTTACTGAAGAAGCTTTCATCTGATCAAAATTCAAGGTAGCCGTAAGGATCAGGTTATCACCAATACTGCCGTTACGGATAGTATCGGAATGAATATTGCCCAATTGAATCTGTTGCGCGCTCAATTCTACTTCATCCACCAGGTCTGCATTCGCTTTTTTAACAGGCGTAAGTTCCATTTTACAGATCGGACATTTACCGGGTTTGTATTCATGTACCTGCGGATCCATCGAGCAGGTATAGTACACGTCGGATGCCACAACCGGTTTCGGTGTTTTGCTTTTACAGGAGGTAACAAGCAATGCCAGTACTACGATGATAACTGAATATCGCATGATCAGTTTTTTATTTTGATAAAGCTTTCGCTGTCCATTAAATATTGTGCGTTGGCTGCCACCGAATCTGTTTCAGTGATCCCGCTTATGATCTGTATATGGTCCTTATAGATCATGCCGGTATTGATCTTGTGTGCTTTAAATCCTCCCGGCAATTTCTGAAAGACCATTTTATCCATGCCTAATGAAAGCACCGCATCTGTAGGCAGCCACCATGCCTGTTTCGTGTTTCCAAGTACCGTGGCCTTTACCTGGCTGCCTACCGGTATCATTAATGAGCTGTTATTGAAATACACCCGTACGGTCAATGTTTTACTGTCTTTCCGATAGAAGGGTTCGATAAAATTTACGGTAGCCGTAAAAGCCTTATCCGGTGCGGTTTCCGGAACGATCTTTACCCGATTACCTGTTTTAACCAGTGCCTGGTTCTCTCCATAAATATTCAGGATGGCCCATGCTTTGGAGGGGTCATATACAGTAAATACGGGTCTCTCTTTTTGAATATACATCCCTTCTTTTAAAGAAAGTTCTTCTGTAATCAGGGAAACATCTTTCATGGCACCGGGTTCTTTACTCATGTTGGCTCCGTTAACTGACTCATGAATATGCCCGCTGAAATTGCTGTATACAGAAACCGTTAATGAAGGGGTTCCTGTTTTGATCACCTGTTGTACCTGCTGTTCACTCATACCCAGAATATGCAGCCGCTCTTTGGCTGATTCGATATAAGTTTTATTGTCTGCATCATTCTTTAACAAGAATAACAGGTTTTGCTGGGCCGTCATTAACTCCGGGCTATAGATATCAAACACTTTTTGCCCTTTCTGGATCTTTTGGTAGCGGTAATGAACATATAGTTTTTCTATCCTTCCCGAAACTCTGGATGAAATATTGCCTACTTCCCTCGTATCATAACTGATATTTCCGAGAGCTTCTATTTCAATTGGTTCTTCTTTTTTCTCCATTACTGTAACGGGGATCGAAGAGACCACGAACTCATTGGTGGGTTTTAACAAAGATTCCAATACCACCGTTTCAATGCGTTGTGCTTCTGTTTCTTTTTTTACCAGGAACATACCGCAGATAGGGCAATCACCCGGTTTATCGCGGATGATCTCCGGGTGCATGGGACAGGTATATACTTCTTTTGCAACCTGTGCTGTAGCGACAGGTGGTTTGTCCTTATTGAGTTTACATCCTGAGCTAAGGAAGAATAAGGATACTAATATGATAGTCAGTATTTTCATTTGCTTTGCATTATCCTTTCGAGTGATACCTGGATCCGTAAAATATCATTGAGCAGTTCTGTGTATTGCAGCTGTGTCATATAAAGCGTTTCCCAAGCATCATACAGCATAAAGAGTTCTTCGGTGTTCTGTTCGTATCCCACCTGGATACTTTTATAATTATTCTTCAGGGCGGGAATGATATTCTGATCGTACAGTTTTAATTGTTTTTTCTTTAACTCCAGTTCATTGCGCATGCCATAGGCCATTCCGCTGTATTCGTTTACCATCATCTCTTTTTGTGATTGAAGGGAGTTGGCCTTCCATTTGAGGCTTTCAATATTGGCTTTGTTCATTTTGGAAGACCAGTTGGTCAGCGGTAATTTGAGCATGCCCATCAAAGTATATTGCATGGGTTGCCCGCCAAAACCAAATGCATGGTCATAACGGATCCCGAACTGTGGCTTGAGACTCATTTTCTCTGTTTCCTGTTTCAGATAAGTGAGGTTGATGTCTTTGTCAATGGCTTTGAGATCGCTGCGGTTCTGGTAAAAAAGGGTGCTGTCAAAAACAACAGAAGAATAATCATTGATCCGGTAGAGTGTATCGATAGAAAGATCAGCCATGGAATTCCTTCCCATCAATGCATTGATGCGGATCCGCTTGTTATTGATCTCGCTTTCATACATCAGTTGCATATTCTTCACATTGCCCAATGCAGCTTTGGCTTTATAATAGCCACTCACTTTATCAAAACCATTGCGATAACGGATCTCTGCATTTTTGATCATAAAATCCAGCAGCTTTTCATTCTGGCTGAGTATAGCCAGTTTTTTTTCAAGGATGATCCATTCATAATAAAACTGCTTGGCGTCACTGATCAACTCATTTAATGCGGCATTCTTTTTTTCTTTCTCAACCGAGGACATGGCTTCCATATAAGCAGCATCTGC
>CBHRAM010000343.1:0-4094 GCA_966076165.1 uncultured Chitinophagaceae bacterium | reverse complement strand
TAAGCGGGACCGGTTTTTCGCTCAGAACATCCGAACAGCATTAACGCATACGGCTGTAGCCACTGAGGAAACCGATATCGATCTCTCTGATAAGAATATCAAAGACAGCCAATTGCAAATGTTGTTTGCGCTTTGTGACCCGTCCATTCCTAGGGAAGCACAGATCGGCTTATCACTCAGGATCCTTTGCGGATTTGGGATTGATGAGATCGCCAATGCTTTTGTATCCAATAAAGAAACGATCCATAAGCGTTTAACAAGGGCAAAAGAAAAACTAAGGACGGGCAAAGTGGAGATCCGTTTTCCCAAAAATGATGAGATTCCAAAGCGTCTGGAAAGCGTATTGACCACTTTATACCTTCTGTTTAATGAAGGATATTATTCAGAAAGTAAAGACACGGTACTACGTAAGGATCTTTGTTGGGAAGCGATGCGGTTAACTTATTTACTCATCGATAACGAGCAGACCGATCTGCCTGCAGTGAATGCTTTATATGCATTAATGTGTTTTCATGCCTCAAGGTTTGAAGCCAGGAAAGACGGGAATGGTGATATGATCCTGTATGATGAGCAGGATGAAACTTTATGGGATCGCGCATTGATCTCAAAAGGCGGTTTTTATCTTCACAAAGCTTCACAGGGGACCGAACTATCCAGGTATCATTTAGAAGCGGGCATTGCTTATTGGCATACCATCAAAGCAGATACAAAAGAAAAATGGGAAACGATCTTACAATTATTCAACCACCTGTTACAACTCGAATATTCACCTGTTGCGGCGCTTAACAGGACCTATGCCTTATCAAAGGCGAACAGTAAAGAAGAAGCCATCCTTGAAGCTGAAAAATTAAATCTTTCTACCAATCATTTTTATTTTACCCTGCTTGGCGAATTGTATAGAGATATCGATACTGAAAAAGCAGTTATGCATTTTTTGAAAGCACTGTCACTGGCCAGAACGCAATCAGACAAACAAACGATTCAAAAGAAGCTCGACAAGATACATGGGGTATAAATTCTATTTCAATAAAGCCAAACAATGATCCAGGCTTTCTTTCCAGTTCTTTACATGAATGCCAAAATCATTTACCAAAGAGCCCTTATCCATCACGGAATAAGCGGGCCGTTTGGCGGGTGTGGGATAAGCAGTTGTGGGAATAGGGAGCACTTTACAGGAAAATCCTTGTGCATCATGTATGGCCATGGCAAAATCATACCAGGAGATCACGCCTTCATTACTGTAATGATAGATCCCATAATGAATATTTCCATTATTGAGTTCCGAGATCACCTGTAAGATCATTGCTGCAAGATCGGCAGCATAAGTAGGAGAACCTGTCTGATCGCTCACCACTTTTATTTCAGGGCGTTCTTTCATCAAACGCAGCATGGTCTTCACAAAATTATTCCCATGAGAACTATATACCCATGATGTGCGGATGATAAGGGTCCTTGGATTATTTTCCAAAGCCAGTTTTTCACCCAGCCATTTGGTATAACCATAATAATTTACCGGATCAGCAGGTGTATCGGTCAGGTAAGGTTCCGTGCCGTTCCCACTGAATACATAATCTGTGGAAATATGAATAAGGGTGCAATCATGTATACGGCATTGCTGTGCGATAATACCTACCGCTTCAGCATTGATGAGGTATGCGGCTTCCTGTTCTGTTTCCGCCTTATCTACAGCCGTATAAGCCGCACAATTAATAAAATATGCAGGATGATATTGTTGAAAAAAATCGGCGATTGAAGAAGCCCGTTCCAGGTCTAACAGGTTTCTGTCGGCCAATACAAATGTAAACCGGTCTGCAAAAACATTCGCCAACTGTTCCAGTTCATAACCCAACTGGCCATTCCTTCCGGTTATTGCTATGATGGGTTTCAGCATTTGAACGTTTTTGTTATAGGTGCCGGTTAATTTTTTGATTCAAATTCTTTCGGCTGTTTCGACCATTCTTCTTTGGGCAATGATTTGAAATAGTCATAGGTTCTTTTCAAACCTTCTGCCCTGTCAACAGTTGGGGCCCATCCCAGTATTTCTCTGGCTTTGGTAATATCCGGTTGTCTTTGTTTGGGGTCATCCTCCGGCAAAGGCTTATAAATGATCTTTACAGATGAACCGGTCAATTTCAATACTTCTTCCGCAAAATCTTTTAAAGATATTTCATTAGGGTTACCCACGTTCACCGGCATCGTGTAATCACTCATCAATAAACGGAAGATCCCTTCTACGAGGTCATCAACATAACAAAAAGATCTTGTCTGGCTTCCATCTCCGAAAACAGTCAGGTCTTCACCCCGCAATGCCTGCCCGATAAATGCCGGTAATGCACGGCCGTCATTCAGGCGCATGCGCGGGCCATAGGTATTGAAGATGCGGATGATCCTGGTTTCAACACCATGAAAGGTATAATAGGCACGGGTGATGGATTCCATAAAACGTTTGGCCTCATCATACACACCACGAGGGCCGACCGGATTTACATTACCCCAGTATTCTTCTGTTTGCGGGTGCACAAGGGGATCTCCATACACTTCACTGGTAGATGCTACCAGGATCCTTGCATTCTTGGCTTTTGCCAGGCCAAGACAATTGTGTGTTCCCAATGCCCCCACTTTCAATGTCTGAATAGGGATCTTTAAATAATCGATCGGACTGGCCGGAGAAGCAAAATGAAGAATATAATCAAGGCCTCCGGGTATATGTATGAATTTGGAAACATCGTGATGATAAAATTCGAAATTCTCCAGATGGAACAGGTGTTCAATATTACGCAGGTCACCGGTGATCAGGTTATCCATAGCGATCACATGATAGCCCTCTTTGATAAACCGGTCACATAAATGCGAGCCCAAAAAACCCGCTGCACCTGTAATTAATATTCTTCTTTGTGGCATAGTTAACACATTAAGGCCTGCCGATACTTTCGTAATGATAGCCCAGTTCTTTCATATGTTTCACTTCAAATAAATTCCGGCCATCGAAGATTACTTTGTTTTTGAGTTTGGCTTCAATGATCTCAAAATCCGGTGTACGGAACTCGCTCCATTCGGTAGCGATGATCAATGCATCAGCACCTTCCAGTGTGCTATACTGATCAGATGCATAGTTCACTTTATGGCCCAAAAGATTTTTGGTATTGGTCATCGCTTCCGGATCATAAGTAGTGACCGTTGCCCCTTCTGCCAACAATGCATCTATAATATATAAAGCCGGGGCTTCCCGGATATCATCTGTATTAGGCTTAAAAGCGAGTCCCCAGAGTGCAAAATGCCTGCCTTTGATCTCTCCATTAAAAAATGTTTTGATCTTAGGGATCAGGTGCATTTTCTGTGCTTCATTCACTTCTTCTACTGCCATTAATATCTTAAAATCATAATTGGCCTCAGCGGAAGATTTGATCAATGCCTGTACATCCTTGGGGAAACAGCTGCCTCCATAACCGATACCCGGAAAGAGAAAGCGTTTGCCAATCCGGTCATCGCTACCGATCCCCCTGCGTACCATATCCACATCGGCTCCCAATCTTTCACACAACTGGGCGATCTCATTCATGAAAGATATTTTGGTTGCCAGAAAAGAATTGGCGGCATATTTGGTTAGTTCAGCCGATTTTTCATCCATGTAGATCACCGGGTTACCCTGACGTACAAAGGGTGCATACAGATCGCTCATCACTTTTCTTGCTTTCTCTGAATTGGTGCCCACCACTACCCTGTCGGGTTTCATAAAATCATCAACCGCCACCCCTTCGCGTAAAAATTCCGGATTGCTTACCACATCGAATTCTGCTTTACAGTTTTTGGCAATGGCCGCACGAACTTTCTCCGCAGTGCCTACCGGCACGGTACTTTTATCAACGATCACTTTATAATCTTTGATTATTTTACCGAGCTCATCTGCCACACCTAAAACATAACGAAGATCGGCTGATCCATCTGCACCCGGGGGCGTGGGCAAAGCCAGAAATATAATAGCCGCTTCCTCTATGCCTTCGGCCAGGTTAGTGGTGAAGTGCAACCTGTTTTCTTTCAGATTGCGCAAAAATATTTTTTCGAGACCCGGCTCGTAAATAGTTATTTCACCGGCT
>CBHRAM010000342.1:0-4100 GCA_966076165.1 uncultured Chitinophagaceae bacterium | reverse complement strand
CCTCAGATCCGTTTTACCTGCATGGAGTATGATGGTCATCACAACCGCTACTACCCTTTTCTTTTTCTATTGGCTGGTCATCCGCAAACAAAATCACAGAAGCTGGGTCATCAGGCCCGCATTTGCCGATAAACAAAAACTTACCGCATGAACTCCCTCCTCGCGCAACCTCCTGCCCTGGCGTCTTTGCGGTGAGGTGTTTGTTTAACCACTCCACCCGTTGCGCCAGGGAGAGAAATAACCAACATCATTCTCATTACTTTCGTTTTTCGAAATGACGGATCCGTTTTTTCATTCTAACTTTCCACCCTCAAAAGATCCAATGAAAAAACTCCTCAGGTTCCTGGGATATTTTTTACTTGTCATATTTGCTTTAGTTATCCTTTTGCTGGCTGTCTTATTTGAAAAAGATATTCCCGTAGAAAAACTAAAATCCAAATACACAAATAGCGCTTCTCATTTCATGCCATTAATGGGCATGCAGGTTCATTATCGTGATGAGGGTAACCCAAATGATTCTGTTCCACTGATCTTATTGCATGGCATGTCTTCTTCCTTAAATACCTGGGACAGTGTTGTACTGTTTATGAAAGACAAAAAAAGATTGATCAGTATTGATCTTCCGGCGTTTGGATTAACCGGCCCCAATCCTTCTAACGAATACAGTTTTGCCTATTATAATCGTTTTCTGGATTCATTCTTTCTGCAGTTACATATCAGGCATTGCATGATCGCCGGAAACTCTTTGGGTGGTGCCATCGCCTGGGAGTATACGGCTGCCAATCCGGAAAAAGTAAGCAAACTGGTTCTCATAGATGCTGCCGGTTATCCAAATATGAATGCAAAAAGTTCGCTTGGTTTTAAGATCGCTTCCACACCGGTGATCAATAACCTGCTTTTATATATCACACCCAAATCATTGGTGCGCAAAAGCCTGGAAGGAATTTATTTTGATAAGCACAGAGTAACCGATGCACAGGTAGAAAGATTTCACGATGTAGCCATCAGTGAAGGGAACAGAAAAGCCGCATTGGTGATTTTCAAAAAAGGTTTTGAGCGCGAGCCGGAAAAGATCAATATGATCACAACGCCAACCCTGATCATATGGGGAGAAAAGGACGGGCTGATCCCGGTAGAGAATGCCTACCTTTTTCAAAAAAACATTAAGGGGAGTAAATTAGAAATACTACACAATATTGGCCATGTGCCTATGGAAGAAGCCCCTAAAAAAACAGCGGAGTTGATGACAACATTTATTTTTTGATGCGGTTCATGATATACTTAACAATCTGATCAGCTGCATCTTTTTTGGTAGTTAATGCAAAATCCAAAACCGTTTCGGCATCAATAATACTGATCTTATTGGTGTCTGTATCAAAACCTGCTCCCTTGTCGTTTAGCGAGTTTAAGATGATGCAGTCGAGATTTTTTTTCTTTAGCTTACTGAGTGCATTTTCCTTTTCATTATCTGTTTCCAAAGCAAAGCCGGCAATGAATTGGCCCGCTCTCTTTTGCTCACCCAGTTTTTTTAATATATCACCGGTAGGTTTCAGTTCCAGCACAAGGTCTTCTTCTTTTGACTTTTTTATTTTTTTCATTTCAGGCGCGTCCGGTGTAAAATCTGCAACAGCGGCACTCATTACAATAATATCTGCTGCACTTTCGGCAGTACAGGCAGTAAACATTTGTGCAGCCGTTTCTACCCGTATGCATTGTATTTGTTGGTAGGCGGTGTTTTGTTTGGTGGGACCTGTTACCAATACCACTTCTGCACCCTGCAGATAAAAAGCTTCCGCAATAGCAAAGCCCATTTTGCCCGAAGAGCGATTACCGATAAAACGAACAGGATCGATCGGCTCATAGGTTGGGCCCGCGGTTACCAACACTTTTTTCCCATGCAGGGCCCTCTCCCTGAAAAAATGTTCAACCAGAAAAACAAGGATCTCTTCGGGCTCGGCCATTCTTCCTTCACCATGCAATCCGCTGGCCAGTTCACCCTTGTTAACCTCTATTACATGAACACCCTGTGTTTTGATCGTTTTTATATTTTTCTGTGTAGCCGGATGCTGCCACATATCTTCATCCATAGCCGGAGCCGCCACTACCGGGCAGGTAGCTGATAAATAAACAGAGAGAAGCAGGTTATCGCAAAACCCACCGGCCATTTTAGCTAAGGTGTTGCAGCTTAACGGCGCT
The DNA here is from genome assembly GCA_966076165.1 of uncultured Chitinophagaceae bacterium. GTDB lineage: Bacteria > Bacteroidota > Bacteroidia > Chitinophagales > Chitinophagaceae > Sediminibacterium. Next base: position 1,904 of record CBHRAM010000342.1, on the reverse strand, counting down.
ATCAGCATCAGATCCGCCCAACGGCCCAGTGCAACATGGTTATTCCATTCGTATTGCTCGTGCCAATCTATACATACTTTGTTTTTAGACAGAACCGACAGAACCAGGGGCGAGACAAAATCTTTCGCAGCGGGTGTCATTACCACTTTCACTTCTGCACCCGCTTTGATAAGTAACCGCGTAAGAACGATCAGCTTATAGGCAGCAATACTGCCCGTAATGCCCAGTAATATCTTTTTGTGGTTCAGTAACATACTGCAAGTAACAAAAAACAATCAGTACCTGTTTATTCTTTAACAAAGAGATTTTGTGCCGGCCGCCATCTGTCATTATCCTGTAAAATTTTCTGTTAGTATAAATAATAACACGGGGGCCGCTTTTATCTGTTTTTGTTACTATAGCTTTGTTTCTCAATTCGATTGACATGCAGATCATTCGCAGTGCAGAAGCGTTAACAAAACAAATCCAGGCCCTAAAACCCCAGAAAACAGGGTTTGTTCCCACTATGGGTTGTTTGCACGAGGGGCATCTTTCACTTTTAAAGGAAAGCAAGGCCCTGGATGATATAACCGTTTGCAGCATTTTTATCAACCCCACCCAGTTCAACAACCCCGATGATTTTAAAAAATATCCTGTCACAACCGATGCGGATATTCAGCTACTGACCGATCTTGGTTGTGATATTCTTTTTCTGCCCTCTGTCACAGAAGTTTACCCGGATGGCTATGAAAACAAAATATATGACCTTGGTACACTTGACAGGATCTGGGAAGGAGAACATCGCCCCGGGCATTTTCAGGGTGTTTGCAATGTAATGAACCAGTTGCTTGAGATCGTTCCGGCAGACGATCTTTGGATGGGACAAAAAGATTTTCAGCAATGCATGGTTGTTCAAAAACTGCTGTCACTTACCAAACGCAGCGGCATTCATTTTCATAAGATGCCTACTATCCGCGAAACTTCGGGTTTGGCTTTGAGCAGCCGGAACACTCGGTTAAGCAAAGACGGCCTTATAAAAGCCGCCTCATTATATGAGGCGCTGAAAATGATCAAAGCTCAGTATCAGACAGTCCCGTTCGCCCAGCTTCAAAACAAAGCAAAAGAATTTGTACTTAGCCAGGGATTTGACAAAGTGGAATATTTTACGATTGCTTTACAGGAAAGCTTACTGCCTGCTGAAAGTTTCAGTCCGGACGAAAACTATGTAGCCATTGCTGCAGCGTGGATAGAAGAGGTAAGATTGATCGATAATATCCTTTTATAAAGCCTGTTATTTTATTTTAAAAAACCAGATCATGTCAACGCAAAAAGAAATCAAAAAGATCACTACCCATACGCTTCAGCAAATGAAGCAGCAAAAGAAAAAGATCTCAATGCTCACTGCATACGATTTTTCTTTTGCCCGGATCTTTGATCAGTGCGGGATCGATGTGTTGCTGGTGGGTGATAGCGCAGCGAATGTAATGGCCGGACATGAAACCACTTTACCCATCACACTTGATCAAATGATCTATCATGCGCAAAGCGTGGTTCGCGGGGTAAACCGGGCATTGGTAATCGTCGACCTTCCTTTTGGTTCTTATCAATCCAATTCATCACTGGCATTGTCTTCTGCTATCCGCATCATGAAAGAGACCGGTGCACATGCCATTAAACTGGAAGGCGGGGAAGAAGTGCTGGAAAGCGTTCGCGCGATCGTAAAAGCCGGCATTCCGGTAATGGGCCATCTTGGGTTAACCCCACAAAGTATTTATCAGTTTGGCTCTTATGCTGTTCGCGCTACAGAGGAGTCAGAAGCTGCTGCACTCAAAAAAAATGCGTTACTTCTGCAGGAAGCAGGTTGCTTTGCTGTTGTGCTTGAAAAAATTCCCGCCGCACTTGCTGCTGCCGTTACCAGCCAGGTC
>CBHRAM010000341.1:0-4104 GCA_966076165.1 uncultured Chitinophagaceae bacterium | reverse complement strand
ATATTTTACCGTCATGCACCATCCTGCCCGCACATTGATGCAGGCCTTCCATCCGCATCTTTCTGCTGATGGGCCGTAAATGCTGATGCACCACAGCCCCCTTTTATCCCAACAGGAGATGTTGGGATAAAAGGGGGCACAGAACAGATAATTAAATGATAATCAATATTATAGAACGAAGGTCAGAGCCAGCAAAAAGGGATAAACGATCTATGTTCGTTGGTCATTTGATCAGATGATCTTTTAAATCAGCAACAGAAGAGCAACAGATCTGGTCCATGATCTGTTTTAGCTGCACTTTTAAGCTTGCAATGATATGGTCTCCTCCTTCGTTACCCAATGCGGCCACCGCATACATAAAACTTCTGCCCAGAAATGCAAATTCCGCTCCCGAAGCCAGGGTTCGTGCAATATCCGGGCCGGAACGTAAACCACTGTCCATCATGATCTTAATACGGTTGCTGTATTTCTCAACAATAGGATCTAAGGATTTGATCGCCGATTGACCGGGGTCCAGCTGCCTTCCGCCATGATTAGATACAATAATGCCATCCAAACCAAGTCTGATCGCCATTTCCGTATCTTCTTCAGAAGCAATGCCCTTGATCACCAGTTTTCCCTTCCATTGGTCCCTGATAGCGGCTATTTTTTCTTCATTCAGCCTGCCGGAGAAAGTGCGGTTCATGAATTGTCCCAGTTGTTTCATATTCAGGTTTGCCGGCATATAGGGTTTCATGGTAGCAAAAGATGGCTGGCCATGATACAATGTTTTCAAAGCCCATTCCGGCCTGCCCATGATCTGGATAATGTTTTGTAAGGTCATTCTGGGTGGCATGGCCAAACCGTTTCGGATATCCCTCGGCCTGTATCCAAAAGTGGGCACATCACTTAAGATGACCAATACCGGGTACCCTGCTTCATCCACCCGCCTGATAATTTTATCCCTGATCTCATTCTCTGCAGGATGGTATAATTGAAACCATGCCCTACCCTCCGTAAGCTCTCCTATCCTTTCAATACTGCTGGTAGAAACAGTGCTTAAAATAAAGGGGATATTATGCCGGAAAGCTGCTTTTGCCAGGATCTCCGGTGCATTGGGCCAGACCAATCCTTGTAAGCCGATAGGAGAAATACCAAAAGGTGCATCGTATACATGTCCGAACAATTCTGTCTTCAATTCTGCCTCTTTGTGCGGCCGCAGGTAATAAGGCTTCAATTCCACATCCCTGATCTCTTTGGTGTTCTTATATAAGTTCACATCTTCATTGCAACCGCCATCCATGTACTCAAAGGCAAATTTTGGAATTTTTGATTTCGCTTTTTTGATCAGGTCGTCGATGGCTGGGTATTTGGGGTTATAGGCAAGTTGCATGGGGATCTTGTTAAATGATGATAATCTATCAAATGCGAATCTGCCCCAAATATAGTAAGCAACCTGAATGAGCCATCATGCGCTGTCATGCAACGGAAAGGTATAAATCAAAAAATGGCCTATTGATTTATATAGTTCTCTGCAGTGAAAAAAAATAGCTAAGTATCCGAAGATGAAAAATCTTGTCACCGCGGAGAACATGAGATGCAGCGTTTACCGCAGAGAAACCCTGATTTTGCCAGTTTACTTCTATATATCACAATTGCGATTGATTACATTTACACAATTTCTTTTACGAATCAGGTATTTTTGAGAGCATTCTGTAATACTACAGGAACCCTTATTATACGATCAATATTTAAAATGGAAAAAATTCCGGTCAGGCATATTGTTGCGAATCCTAAGGAGCCAGATCTTTCCGAAAACTTCAGTATACGTGACCTGCAGGATTTACTTGCGGGCAATGATATGTTGCAGCATTTACACAGGCATGATTTCTTTTACATGCTGGTTTTACAGAAAGGCAGCGGTAAGCATCAGATAGACTTCGTGCCATACAATATTTGTGACAATTCCATTTTCTTTATGCGTCCCGGACAGGTTCACGAGCTGCACCTGAAAGCAGGAAGTACAGGTTACCTGATGCAGTTCACTGCTAAGTTTTACCACCCGAATAACAAACTATCCACACAACGATTACTTAAGGCAAGTCATAAAACATTCTGTAAACCGGATCTGAAAAGATTCGAAAAGCTGCACAGTATTTTAACCTATATTCTTCAGGAAGAGAACGCCAGGCAAGAAGGGTTTCGGGATATCATCAAAGCGAACCTGGATATTTTTTTTATTGAATTTGTGAGGCAAAGCCAGGATCCTGAAAAGACATCCCCGATTGTTACTTCCTATACCCAGCAACGCCTCGAAGAATTTATCGGGCTTCTGGAAACACATATTGCCGACTGCAAACAGGTATCCGGATATGCAGCCTTATTGAACCTTTCCACGTATCAGTTAAATGCGATCACCAAAGAAGCCCTTGGCAAAACACCTTCTGAATTGATCAATGAACATATTCTGCTTGAAGCAAAACGCCAGCTCTTAGCAACCTCCAGTCAGGTGAATCAGATTGCAGATCATCTGGGCTACGAAGATGTATCCTACTTTATCCGGTTTTTCAAAAAGCATACCGGCCATTCACCGGAAGCTTTCCGGAATAATCAAGGATAAGTCCTATATAACTACTCTTTTGTCCTATCCTCCGGCCCATCGTTGAAATTACTTTTGCATCATACAAATGCAACATTTATAACAGTAATTTCTAACGCATGAAAACAAAAGACAGGTTGATCGCATCCTTAAAGATCTGGGTGGTTATCTATCCATCTATCACACTATTTCTTTTCCTGTTTGGCAAAACATTATCCGTTCTGCCCTTGTACCAACGAACTTTTTTGCTAACGATCACCTTAGTGCCCTGGGTAATGTTTGTCGGGGTGCCCTTAGTGAACAGTATCATCCGGTTGATCTTTTCTAAAAACGAAAAACAATCCGCATGAAGCAAGTCTGGGACAAAAGATATAAGGAACAGGGATATGCCTATGGAAAATGTCCGAACCTGTTTTTCAGAGAATGGCTTCAAAAATTTGAGCCGGGATCGATCCTGATGCCGGCCGATGGAGAAGGGCGCAACGGCGTGTTTGCGGCTCAATCAGGGCACAAAGTCACTTCGTTTGATCTGAGTACAGAAGGCAGGATAAAAGCGCTGGAACTGGCAAAAGAGAAAAAGGTCACGATCGACTATTTCGTTGGTGACCTGGCGCATCTCCATTTTGAAAAAGGATCCTTTGATGGCATCGGATTGATCTATGCACATTTTGAAGCCAGCCAAAAATCTTCTTTTCATAAGAAACTGGACACTTACCTAAAACCGGGGGGCATCATTATACTGGAAGCTTTCAGTAAGAAACATCTATCCTTTATCAAACAGGACCCCAAAGTTGGGGGGCCAAAAGATATGGGCATGCTATATTCTACTGAAGAGATCATCCATGATTTTAACAACTACGAAATCCTGCTCCTGGAAGAGAAAGAGATCGATCTGGAAGAAGGTAAGTATCATATAGGCAAGGGCTCTGTGATCAGGTTTGTAGGGAGAAAACTTTTATAGGCCAGAAGAAACACAACCCATTTATTTAACACTATAAACAATCAAAAATTATGAAAATCATTATCGTTGGCGCAACAGGAACCATGGGAAAATATTTAGTGAATGCCTGGAAGAAAGAGCATGAGATCATACAGATAGGTTCTACATCGGGAGATATTCAGACAGATATCACTTCTACTGAATCCATCGAACATTTATTCAAGCAAACGGGTGCATTTGATGCGTTGATCTGTACAGCAGGACCCTCATATGTTGGCCCGTGGAAAAAAATGACCGATAAGGAATTCAGAAAAGGCATCGACGGAAAACTCATGGGACAGGTAAACCTGGTACTCATTGGACAGCATTATATTAACCCCAGGGGTTCTTTTACTTTGATCACAGGGGCTCTGACAAACGACCCGGTACGCAACTTCGCCAACGCATCAGCAGCGAACGGAGCCGTGGAAGCATTTGTTCGGGCGGCAGCTATAGAACTGGAAAATGGTATAAGGATCAATGCGGTGAGTCCTACCGTAATTGAAGATTCTCCTCAATATTTCCCTTATTTCCCGGGAGAAATTCC
>CBHRAM010000340.1:0-4114 GCA_966076165.1 uncultured Chitinophagaceae bacterium | reverse complement strand
CGCAATCCGCCAATCCGTTAATCCTCCTCAAACATATCCGGACGGCGTTCCCGGGTTCTTTGTATCGACTGCTCATGCCGCCACTCTTCTACTTTTTTGGGATCGCCCTGTAATAATACCTCGGGCACTTTATCTCCGCGAAAATCGGCAGGCCTTGTGTAAACGGGTGGGGCCAATAAATTATCCTGGAAAGAATCGAACAGGGCAGAAGTTTCATCATTCAATACTCCGGGCAATAACCTTCCTATGGCATCTACCACAACAGCTGCTGCCAGTTCACCTCCGCTTAAAACATAATCACCGATTGAAATTTCTTTGGTCACGTATTTCTGACGGATACGGTCATCAATACCCTTATAATGCCCGCAGATGATCAGTATATTTTCTTTGAGTGATAATTGATTGGCAGCTTTCTGGTTAAAGAGTTCGCCATCGGGTGTCATGAAAATGATCTCATCATATTTTTTATCCTGCTGCAATTCATCAATGGCATTGGCCAGTGGTTCTGGCATCATCACCATACCCGCACCACCGCCAAACTGGTAATCATCAACCTGCATGTGTTTGTTGATGGCCCATTTACGGAGATTATGTGTGTGCACAGAAAGCAGTCCTTTATCCTTTGCACGTTTCATGATGCTGTGGTTAAAAGGGCTCTCCAGTAATTCCGGGACAACGGTGATGATATCAATGTTCATGTTGCAAAAGTGGCGAAAAAAATCAAAGAATACTGCCACTTACAAAAGTAACTTTCTGCCTCCGCCTGTCGGTTACCGGTTTTCCGTTCAATGTGGCCGGAGTCCACACAGGACTGGAAGAAATGATGCGTATTCCTTCTTTAGCCATTTCGGGATGTACTTCCTGCAGGTTCTCAACGATAATATGCGTTGTATGGCCGGTTGAGTCTATTTCGAATAGCAGGCTTACGGTTTGTTTTGCGTTTTTAGCACCCTTGGGAACCGTAAGATATTTATAACCTAATGCTCTGTTTAAATGATGAATCAGGTAATTGATCCATTCCTTCCTGCCTCCCGGAAATTCTGCAGGATGTTCGGGACGAGGTTCATTGGGCGAGACTGACACAAAACTGTCTTTGGGTTCCTGAGAAAATGAAACTGTTCTGAAGAGTATCAATAGGATCAGAATAAGTAAGTTCTTCATTATTTAATCAAATGAAAAAGTAGAGGTCTGTTTTTTCCGGTAAGTGGATGGCTTGCCATTCAGCATAGCCGGCGTCCAGCGTGGACATTCTTTCAATACCCTGTAGATCTCATTGCGCACAGCCTGACTTGCCTGTCCTTCAATATTGATCAGGCCAATCGTGCCATCTGCCAGAATATAAAAATTGTATAATACTTTTTGTGTCTTGCCAAAACGCTCAAATTCTTTTTTGGTCATCTGGCTGGCCATGAATTCTTTGTGAAAAGCCGTATCCAGGTAATGTGCCCATGCTGCATCCCCTCCAGGGAAGATAGCAGGGGTATTGTTTTCCTGAGCGCTGAGCATGGCTACAAAAAAAACAGAAAGAAGGAAAAGGAATATTTTTTTCATCGCGGGAAAATTATTGTTCCATAAAACCACCCAGATCGCGCCTTTCTCTTTTCGTAGGCCGGCCAATCTTACTCTGGCGTTTCCCGGTCTGAAAACTGGCGGCTTCAAATATAATTCTGTCTAATTCTTCGGGTGGCGTTATATCTTCATAGAACTGGATGGCTTCAGAATATTGAACGCGTTTATGTAAGAGCCCGGTTACTTTTACCACCCATTTTCTTGCTTCTGTTTTTGCTTCATATTCATCACCAATGGCTACAATACGCGAAGCTTTTACATTGATGCCCTTGTACTTCACTTTCCCCTTATCGCAGGCATCCCCCGCCTGGCTCCTTGTTTTATATAAACGGATGGCCCAGAGATATTTGTCGATGCGGAGTTTTTCTTTTTCTTCTGGCATAGAAAATATTACCCAGATTTCACAGATTGGCACAGAAGAAAGTCTGTGTTATTCTGTGAAATCTGTGGCAGATAATTATTTCATTTCTGTATAAAATTTATGGAAATAAGGAATCGTCTCAATCCCCTTATAAAAGTTGACCAAGTCATACTTCTCATTCGGACTATGCAGGTTATCGCTATCCAATCCAAATCCCATGAAAACAATTTTCAATCCCAGTTCCTTTTCGAACAAAGAACAGATAGGGATACTTCCACCACCGCGAACAGGAATAGGGTCTTTACCAAAAGTTGCCTGTATGGCTTTGGCAGCCGCTTTATAGGCATCTGAATCGATCGGTGTCATATAGGGTTCGCCACCATGATGCTCTTCTGCTTTTACCGTTACACCGGCAGGAGCAATACTCTTAAAGTAGTTCAGTATTTTTTCTGTGATCTTAACAGAAGATTGATTAGGCACCAACCTGCAGGAAATCTTTGCAAATGCTTTGGATGGTAACACTGTTTTTGCACCTTCTCCGGTATATCCACCCCAGATCCCGTTTACTTCCAGCGTTGGACGGATCCCGGTTCTTTCATTGGTGGTATATCCTTTCTCGCCCCAAAGACTGCTAACGCCGAGATCTTTTTTATATTCATCTTCACTGAAAGGGGCTTGCGCCATTTTTGCTCTTTCTTCAGGAGTAGAATCTACTACATCATCATAAAATCCGGGAATGGTGATATGGTTATTCTCATCATGACAACCCGCGATCATCTTCGCCAGCATGGTAACCGGGTTGGCAACCGCACCACCATACACACCACTGTGCAGATCGCGGTTAGGGCCGGTTACTTCCACTTCAATATAACTCAGGCCACGAACACCGATATCGATCGATGGGGTATCCATACTGATCATAGCGGTATCGCTGATCAATATCACATCCGCTTTTAATAAGGCTTTATTGGCCTTAACAAAAGTTGCCAGGTTAGGGCTGCCTACTTCTTCTTCTCCTTCGATCACAAACTTAACATTGGCAGGCAGCGTATTGGTAGCTACCATCGTTTCCAATGCTTTTACATGCATATAGAACTGGCCCTTGTCATCGCAGGATCCACGGGCGAATATTTTTCCGTCAATGATCACCGGCTCAAATGGCCCACTTTTCCAGAGCTCCAGCGGATCAGCAGGTTGTACATCGTAATGTCCGTAAACCAGAATGGTAGGTTTTGAAGGATCAATGATCTTTTCTCCATACACAACCGGATGGCCGGCTGTTGGATAAATGGTTACGGTATCTGCACCCGCTTCCAGCAACCGCTGCTTTACGGCTTCGGCACAGCGTGTCATATCGTCTTTGTGCTCACTTCTGGCACTGATACTGGGTATGCGTAAGAGTTCCAATAATTCGTTGAGGAAGCGGTCCTTGTGTTTGTCCTGGTAATCTTTCCAAACCTGCATGATCTTTGATTTTAGGAGGGTGATGGTTAGGTGTTTGTATTGCGAATTTACGATGAAATGGTATTCGTGAGTAGTGAGTAGTCACAACCTATGCTTCTCATTCGATATAATATTCTTCAAGGTCCAGTCAAGCCGCCCTTTCATCGGCTGTTGGCGAACTTCGCAGTCTGTTTTGGTGCAGATGGTGCAACTGAAGGGTAAACAGCCATCGGTGTGCACAAAGAGTTCAATAGCATCGCCAAATTGTTGCTTGATCAAGGCGGCCAGTGCATCAATCTCCCGGTGTGCCTCATGTACATTCAGGTACCAGGGAACCGTAAAATGGCAATCCACATGTAATAAGCTGCCATATTTGATCACCCTAAGGTTATGCAGGTCAACCCAGTTATCCTGCCGGTTCTCATTCAATACTTTTACAAAACGGTTGAGTAACTGGATATCAGCTTCATCCATGATACCCGCTAACGAAGCACGGATGATCTTATAACCATTATAAATGATCAGGATACTCATACCCAATGCGATCAGTTTATCTAACCAATATTGCTGTGTAAATAAGATCACGATCAAACCCGCAATGATCCCGAGTGTTGAATAGGTATCTATCTGTAAATGTTTGCCGCTGGCCTGTAATGCCAATGAAGTATTTCTTTTACCAATTTTGATACAGATGGTTCCTGCAATAAAATTGATCACGGCTGTTATTCCGATCAGGATCAA
>CBHRAM010000339.1:0-4115 GCA_966076165.1 uncultured Chitinophagaceae bacterium | reverse complement strand
AATCCCCGCAGGATCACCACCCGTGATGAGCGGTCAGGTTTTACCACAGATTTCCATTTTGAGTATACCTACAACAGTTTTTCAAATCCGCTGACAAAGAAAATGAGCTATACCCTGAACGGGCAGACGCATACGGAGACAGTGAAATATTACTATTATTAAGCCTTCTAACCGTCAGATCCTATGCCGGAACCCTTGGTTCCGGCATAGGTGTTTATAGAACCACAGCAAACATTACCTTTGCCCTCGTTAAACTGACAGCATGAAACTCGATATACTGGCTTTTGGTGTTCATCCGGATGATATAGAACTGGGTTGCTCCGGTACCTTACTCGCTGCCGTTGCAGAGGGAAAGAAAGTGGGTGCGGTTGACCTTACCCGCGGAGAACTGGGAACACGTGGTAATGCAGAGATCCGGTTGGTGGAAGCCACCAACGCCGCTGCTATTCTTGGGCTCTCCGCCAGAGAAAATTTAGCGATGCCGGATGGTTTTTTCGAGAACGACGAAGAGAACAGGCGAAAAGTGATTACTGCCATCCGGAAATACCGGCCCGAGATCATTCTGGCCAATGCATTTGAAGACCGTCACCCGGATCATGGTAAAAGTGCCCGGTTAGTGGCTGATGCGGCATTCCTGGCTGGTTTAAGAAAGATAGAGACACATGAGAACGGGGTTTTGCAGCAGGCCTGGAAACCCAGTTATGTTTTTCATTATATCCAGGATCGTTATCTGGAACCTGATTTTGTGGTAGATATTTCCGGGCACCTGGAAACAAAGATGAAGTCGATTGAAGCCTACGGCACACAATTCTTTAACCCGGATCTGAATGAGCCGCAGACCTATATTTCATCATCCGGTTTTCTGGAAGGGATCAGGGCAAGGGCCTTGATGTTTGGAAAGAGAATAGGAGTTGAGTATGCAGAAGGATTCTGTACAGAGAAAACGATCGGCATTAAAAGTTTTGATGCGTTGATTCAGAATCAGACCTGATCATGATGGCAATATTCTGTTTTGCAAAATAAAGATTCACGCAAAGGCGCGAAGGCGCAGTTAAATACAAAATAGTATAGTATGTCGACAGTAAAAGTTGGATTGGTGCAGATGAGTTGCACGGCTGTTAAGGAAGAAAATCTTTCGAAAGCGATTGCGAAAGTAAGGGAAGCTGCGGCCAAAGGTGCGCAGATCGTGTGTTTGCAGGAGTTATTCACTTCTCTGTATTTCTGTGATACCGAAGATTATGAACATTTCAAACTGGCGGAAGCCATTCCCGGCCCATCAACCGATGTACTGGGTGCGTTAGCCAAAGAATTGAATGTGGTGATCATTGCTTCTTTGTTTGAAAAAAGAACGCAAGGTATTTACCATAACACCACCGCAGTATTGGATGCAGATGGCAGTTATCTTGGCAAATACCGTAAGATGCATATACCGGATGATCCTGCTTTTTATGAGAAATTTTATTTTACACCGGGCGACCTGGGGTATAAAGTATTCAATACCAAATATGCAAAACTGGGTGTTTTGATCTGCTGGGATCAGTGGTACCCGGAAGCTTCCCGTATTACGGCATTGATGGGAGCGGAGATCCTTTTCTATCCAACCGCTATTGGCTGGGCCACTTCACAGGATGAAGCCACCAATACAGAGCAGTACAATGCATGGCAAACCATCCAGCGGAGTCATGCAGTTGCCAACGGTGTACACGTAGTAAGTGTGAACCGCGTTGGGTTTGAGCAGGATGGTGCGATGAAATTCTGGGGAGGTTCTTTTGTGAGTAACCCATTCGGGACATTATTGTATAAGGCTTCTCATGAAGAAGAAGAGATCGCCGTGATTGATATTGATACAAATAAAACCGATAGTTATCGGACTCACTGGCCATTTTTGAGAGACAGAAGAATTGATTCTTATCAACCCATCACAAAGAGATTTATTGACGAAGACTAGTAATTTGTTCATGGTTCATGGCTCATGGATCATGGTATTTTACTGATCATAACTATGAACCATTGGCCATGAACCATGAACTGATTTTTCCTAAAGAATCCGGATATTTTTTTCCTGCCGAATTTGCTAAACATGAAGCAACCTGGTTAAGCTGGCCGCATAAAGAAGCCAGTTGGCCGGGGAAGATCGATTCGATCTATCCGAATTACAGTTTGTTTGTAAAATACCTTGCCCTCTCAGAAAAAGTAAGGATCAATGTAGCGAATGAGGCGATGAAAGTATTTGCAGTGCAGCATTTGGAAGCTGCGGGCGTGAATATGCAGCAGGTGGAATTCTTTATGCATCCCACCAATGATGCATGGTGCAGGGATCATGGTCCTGCATTTCTGATCAATCCGGATGCTGCGATCAAGAAAATAATTGTTGACTGGAACTATAATGCATGGGGCAATAAATATCCGCCGTATGACCTGGATGATGTGATACCAACACTGATCGGAGATCATTTTAATATTCCTGTTTACCATCCCGGTATTGTAATGGAAGGGGGCTCTGTAGAATTCAATGGGAAAGGGGCGTTGCTGACTTCCACGGCCTGTTTGTTAAATGAGAACAGAAACCCGCACCTGAACCAGGGGCAGATCGAAGAATATTTATACAACTATTACGGGGTTGAACAGGTATTGTGGGTGGATGAAGGGATTATTGGGGATGATACCGATGGGCATATTGATGATACGGTCCGTTTTGTAAATGAGGATACAGTGATCACAGTAGTGGAAGAAAATAAAAACGACGAAAACTACGCATTGCTGCAGACCAACCTGAAGCAATTAAAGGCCATGCGCCTGCTCAATGGCAAACAACTCAATATTATTGAATTGCCGATGCCGGATGCGGTCATTTATGAAGATCAGCGTTTACCTGCCTCTTATGCTAATTTTTATATCAGTAACGGGCACGTGATCGTTCCAACTTATCGTTGTGATCGAGATGAGAAAGCTTTACAGATCATTGCATCCTGTTTTCCGGGAAGGGAAACAGTGGGGATCGATTCTACAGATATTATCTGGGGACTGGGCAGCTTTCATTGCCTGAGCCAGCAGGAGCCCTTGATATAAGCACCCTTCGAATTTTCACTGTAACTGGTGAGAGCTATCCACTGATCGTCATAGTGGTTCCACTAATATTTACGGTATATACTTTCAGATTGGTAGCAGCCGGCCCAAGTGTTACGGCACCGCTACTGGAGAATGTTGAGCCATGGTTGGGACAAAGGAAATTATTCTTGGCTGCGTTCCAGTTAATGCTGGTTCCCTCATGGGTACAGGCTACCTGAACTGCCGTAAAGGAACTGCTGGTATTGCCGGCAGCCAATCTTACCACAATCACCCCACCCTGCACAATGGAAGAACCAACTGTTAAAAGGTTTGAGCCCAGGTCGATCGTAAAGTTAGCTGCGGGAGCAAGGGTACTGCTGCCGCCTGAACTTTTGCTGCATGCACCCATACATACGGCACAAACAGCAGCTACCGGCCCTGTTAAACTTCCTAAAAATTCTCTTCTTTCCATCTTGTTTTATTTTGTGGTTTATGATTCAACAGGGAAATAATCTATTCTACTGCTTACAGGCAATGAGGAATAATTCTGTCCCGGCTCTTGCAGGGATCGAATTATGACACGCATCTAAAACCAATATACGAAGAGTGGAGGAAAATAGTTGCCTGTATTCTTCCACATTCCCGCCAAATGGAGGGTTCGTGTCAAACTCCCTATTAAAGAGCAGGCCTGCCAATTTTCCGTTGTCTGCTAATAATTTTTTAACAGTCTCTACATATTTTTCACGCAATGATGGATCCAGCGCACAGAAAAAGGTTTGTTCAACGATCAGGTCATATTGTCCCTCTAAAGCAAAAAAATCAGCCTGAATAATATGCAGATAAGGGCTGTTATATTTTGATCTGAGTTGCTCCGTTACTACCTGAGAAATATCCACCACTGTTATATTGGTAAAACCATTCTCTAATAAATAAATGGCTTCATAACTATTGCCCCCTCCGGGTATGAGTATCCGGAGATTTTTATTTGTCAGCTGATCAAAATATTCTTTTAGCGGGGTGGATATATAGCCAATATCCCAACCTGTCTGGTTTTGCAGGTATCGTTC
>CBHRAM010000338.1:0-4169 GCA_966076165.1 uncultured Chitinophagaceae bacterium | reverse complement strand
GTTCATACTGCCCGGGGCTTCGGGGTAAAAATAGCCTGCCTGTCCAAATACAGCGGACATCAAAAACAGGGTAAAGGCAAGGAACAGGGGTAATTTTCTGGTCATGGAGTCGATTTTGGCTAAAAAGGAAGATAATTATTTTTTATATTTGCTCCCCATGTTTTGCCGATCCCGGATTTCGGCGCATTTTTGCATTTCCCAAAAATGAAAACAGGGGAGATCCCGCCTAAAATGTGGATAAACCTGTGCGGAAGGATCTTCCAAACGGTAATTTTGCCTGATTTGTGGAGAAAATATTCAAAAAAACGGGTTTTGGTATTGGTAATTTAACGCATTTCCCTACCTTTGCCTCCCGAAAAAAATCGGAGAAAAATTAAGAGTCATGGCAAGAGTATGTCAGGTTACAGGTAAGAAACCCATTGTTGGAAACAGTGTTTCTCACTCTAACATTAAAACAAAACGTCGCTTTTTACCCAATTTGCAGAAAAAGCGTTTCTTTTTTGCTGAAGAAGACCGTTGGGTAACCCTGAAGGTTTCTACAGATGCACTGCGTACCATCAACAAGAATGGCCTGGCAGTTGTGATCAAAGGAATGAGGGCTGAAGGAGCAAAAATCTAACTAATTCATAAAGTAAATCACGCAATAAAATGGCAAGGAAAGGTAACAGGGTGCAGGTGATTTTGGAATGTACGGAGCATAAGACCACTGGTCAGCCCGGTACAAGCCGTTACATCACTACCAAAAACAAGAAAAACACACCTGAGCGTGTGGAGTTAAAGAAGTACAATCCGATTCTGAAAAAAGTAACTGTTCATAAAGAAATCAAATAATCATGGCTAAAGTAGCTTCCAAAAACGCGAAAGTAAAAGATCTTAAAGCAGCAGCTGAAGCAAAGAACTGGACCAAAGTTATTAAGGCTGTGCGCAGCCCTAAGACCGGTGCGTATACTTTCAAAGAAAACATCGTACACAAGGATAAGGTGAAAGATTTCTTAGCTGAGAAATAATTGATCTTTTCGTATAAGATATTCAGAAAGCTTTCCTGTTTGCATGGAAGGCTTTTTGTATTTATGAACAATGTGATCATTTGATAATGAGATAATTCGATAATGTTTCAGGATCTACTTTCTGAGCCATTTCTTAATTATCACATTATCAGATTATTTCATTATCAAATTAACAAAATGAGTTTTTTAGGTAAGCTATTCGGTAAGCAGGAGAAGGAAAGTCTTGACCAGGGTTTGCAAAAGACCAAAGAGGGGTTCTTTTCCAAGATCACCAAAGCCATTGCCGGTAAAAGCACGGTGGATGAGGAAGTGCTGGATAACCTGGAAGAGGCGCTGGTAGGTGCTGATGTTGGGATTGAAACCACCATCAGGATCATTGAGCAGGTAGAGAAAAGGGTGAAACAGGATAAATATGTAAACACTTCGGAACTCAATAAGATCCTGCAGGAAGAGATCGAAACTATGCTGGTGGATGCAACGGAACAATCCTATAAGGACTTTGGCATCCCCGAAGGGAAGAAACCGTATATCATATTGGTAGTGGGTGTGAATGGAGTGGGTAAGACCACCACCATTGGTAAACTGGCCCATAATTATAAAAAAGCCGGCAAGAATGTGATACTGGGTGCTGCAGATACCTTTCGTGCGGCTGCGGTGGATCAATTAACGATCTGGAGCGAAAGGGTGGGTGTTCCTATTGTAAAACAGGCCATGGGCTCAGATCCGAGCGCAGTGGCTTATGATACGGTGGCCAGTGCTGTGGCCAAAGGAGCCGATGTAGCCATTATTGATACCGCCGGCCGTTTGCATAACAAAGCACACCTGATGGAAGAACTCGGCAAGATCAAACGTGCCATCCAAAAAATCGTTCCGGGTGCGCCGCATGAAGTAATGCTGGTATTGGATGGCTCTACCGGACAAAACGCATTGGAACAGGCCAAACAATTTACCGCCACCACAGAAGTATCTGCTATTTCCATCACCAAACTAGATGGTACGGCAAAAGGCGGCGTGGTATTGGCCATTGCCAATCAATTCAAGATCCCTGTTAAATATATCGGTGTAGGCGAAAAGATCGATGACCTGATCATCTTTGATAAGCATGAGTTTGTAGATAGTTTGTTCAAGCTGGAAGCGTAGGGAGGGAATATGAATATTGAACAAGGAACGCTGAATGCTGAACTGAAAACACACTTCAACATTCGCTATTCCTTGTTCAATATTCAATATTCTAAAACGTATATCTCACCGCCAATCCTCCCCAGCCTCCTTCAAAATAATTATAACCGATCAGGTTAAAAGAAGGTTGCCAGTCGAAGCTAAGGTTCAGCGGAGCGCCTTTGATCTTGTAATCCAATCCCAGAATGCCATCCACGCCAAGGGCCATGCCGGCTTCCCTGGTGGGATATTTGTTCTTCCAGGAATCACTCCAGATCCCGAGATGGCCACCGCCGCCAACATACCATTTTAATCCTTCCACATCACCCAGGTTGTAATGCAATTCATACAAACCGGTTACGCGGAACCCATCTGAACTGAGATAGCCCAATCCCTCAATGGCTTTTCCCTCAGCTAAGAAATGCTTAACGGTTACGGCACCCGGGTATACTTTTACACCGATGGCGGTTTTATAATTCGTGCCGTTATTCATCTGGGCATTTACCTGTATCAGCAGGAATGCGAACAGTGCTGTCAACAAAAATGGTTTCATAAGCGTTTTTTTTCTTTGTATCTGTCAAAACCATGCCAAACGGTCCGGGAATCGTAAAAGAATCGTTAAGGTTAGTTAGCGGATGCTTTTCATTTTATCATTAGGTTTGTAGCATGCATACATTTAAAGAACTGGTGGCTGGGTTTGGAGACCGGTTTACGGGGAAGCATTTTCCCGAAACCCCATCCACCCTTTATGAGCCGGGTGAATATTTTTTATCATGGGGAGGCAAACGCATACGCCCGGTGATGTGTTTGATGGGCAGTGAATTATTCGCAGAGATCACACCCGATGCCTATGAAGTAGCTACGGCCATAGAACTGTTTCACAATTTCACGCTCATACATGATGATATCATGGACGAAGCGCCCTTACGAAGGGGCATGGAAACCGTTCACATGAAATACGGGACCAACACAGCATTACTTACCGGAGATGTGATGATGATCCGTGCGTATGAATACCTGAGCCGTATCAACACACAATACCTGAGCCGTATCTTACAACTCTTCAACAAGACCGCAAGGGAAGTTTGTGAAGGACAGCAACTGGATATTGATTTTGAAAAGATGGCGGATGTTTCTATGGATGCATATATAGAAATGATCAGTCTCAAGACTTCCGTATTACTTGCGGCTAGTCTTGAAATGGGCGCTATCATGGGCGGTGCGAGTGAAGGTAATTGCCGTCATATCTATGAGTTTGGTAAAAATCTCGGTATTGCATTCCAGATCCAGGATGATTACCTGGATGCATTTGGTGACCCTGAAAAATTTGGCAAGGAAGTGGGTGGAGATATCCGTCAGAATAAAAAAACATTCCTGCTCTTACATGCATTGGAAGTGGCCAATACGGATCAGAAAAAATTATTACAGGAGCTGATGGAAAAAAATCCGGCAGATAAAGTGCAGCAGGTATTAGCCATATTCAAAACCTGCGGTGTAGACGAATGGGCAAAAGAACTGAAAGAAAAATACCTGCAAACCGCATTAACACACTTGCAGGATATAGCCGTATTATCATCCCGTAAAAAACCTTTGGAAGAATTAGCCGCATTTTTGATACAGCGGGAATACTGATTTAGTTAAAGTGGTTAAAATAGTTAAAATGGGGGGTACTCATAAATTTCAACTATTTTAACCACTTTAAACTCTTTAACTAATGTAACCAACCAAAACCAATATACATGTCCGATTCTCTTTTCCGGAAAAAATCGATCGACAAAATTGTAGCAGACTCAGCGGCGGGCCTTGATGATGGCCATGGCAGCAGTGGTTTGAAAAAAGTATTGGGTGTGCGTGATCTTACTTTTATGGGGATCGCGGCTGTGATCGGCGCGGGGATCTTCTCCACCATTGGTACGGCTGCATTTAATGGAGGCCCGGGTATTGTGTTTCTGTTTGTCATTACTGCGGTTACCTGTGGTTTCAGTGCCTTGTGTTATGCAGAAT
>CBHRAM010000337.1:0-4169 GCA_966076165.1 uncultured Chitinophagaceae bacterium | reverse complement strand
ATTAAAAATTAAAAATTAATAACCGCAATAATTTAATCAGTAAGGCTAATTACTAATTTTTAATTATTAATTTTTAATTACAGACTATCCTTGTAAAGCCGCAGCACCACTCACGATCTCGGTAAGCTCGGTAGTAATGGCCGCCTGTCTTGCACGGTTGTAGCTGATCTTCAGGGATTTTAATAATTCGTTGGCGTTTTCGCTGGCTTTGTCCATGGCAGTCATACGTGCACCGTGTTCGCTGGCATTGCCATCTAATACGGCTTTGTATAATTGTGTGTTCAGGATCTTAGGCATCAGTTCTGCCACCAGTTGGTCCTGGGCCGGTTCGAAAATGAAATCAGATTTTTTACCACCTGCTTTCTGTGCCACTTTAGGAATAGGGAGGAATTGCTCTGCAGCAAAACGCTGTGTGGCTGCATTCTTGAATTCGCTGTAGATCAATTCCACAGCATCAAATTCTTTGTTCTCAAATGCGGTCATGGCAGCTTTGGCGGCCGACTGAACATTTTCGAAGGTCAGGTCAAGAAAGATATCTTTAAAAGTAGCATCTGTGGCATAGCCTGATTTGGTCATGCTTTCAAATCCTTTCTTACCGATATTCCAGATGGTAACTTTTCCTTTTTTGAATTGGTCCGCATATTTTTCAGCGATCGTGCTTTTGGCCAGTTTTACAATATTGGCATTATAACCACCGCATAATCCCCTGTCGCTGGTAATCACGATCAGCAATACTTTTTCAACGGCTCTTTCTTCAGCCAGTTTCAGGCTCATACCGCCTTCAATACTACTTACGATATTGCTCAGCATTTCCTGCAGTTTCTGGGCATAGGGCCTCATCTGGGTGATGGCGTCCTGCGCACGGCGTAATTTAGCCGCACTCACCATTTTCATCGCTTTGGTGATCTGCTGGGTGCTTTGTACACTTTTGATCCGGTTACGTACCTCTTTTAACTGTCCTGCCATTTTTAGTAAGTTTCAAGTTTTCAAGGATCAAGGTTCAAGAACTGCCTGGTAGCTTGAATCCTGGGCCTTGGTGCTTTTATTTTGGCTGCAAAAGTAGCAGAATCGGCCTGAAATTCCATCGATTTAAGTAAAAATAGCGGGAGGGTTGATAAATAGTGAGATAATGGATATCCGGTGGCACCACCCCGCCCTTCACTAAGCCGTTCGGGCACCCCTACTCGCGGGCGAGGAGGGGAAATTTTGCCTTTTTCATCAAGGAGTTATGCATATTTATCAGCAGGGAACAATCGCCTTACTTCAACATTCAATATTCCTTGCTCAATATTCAAAACCTGTACGCCAACCCCACCCCATTTGCCGTTGTGCCCACCTGCCATCCGGCACTGCCTTTCTCCAGCGCTTTGCCGTTTTTCCGGTTTTCGGCGTATTGGATGATGTCGAAAATGAGCAAAAAACCGCCCTGAAGCATGAGGCTGTTGCCATAGCCCACCGGCTGATCGCGGTTAAGACGGGTGCCGCGCTCGTGGAGGTATAGGCCGGTCATAATGTAGGCCGCATCCAGCCCGGTATTCAACAACAGGAGTTTTTCGATCTTTTGTTGCTCGGTCCAGTTGCGTTCGGCTGTGTGGATGCCCGCCAGTTGTTTTTTGGCGGCATGGAGGCCGAAACCGGCAATGGCCAGGTTCACGGTGTTCCAATAAGCATTCATCTGATGGAAATAATGGTCGCTACCCCGGGCATCACCCGCGGAGATCGTTCCCTGAACAATATTGGCACCCGCCCAGGCTGCCAAAACCCACATATTATTCTTCTGAATGGTAATTCTGGCCACGGCCATGGAATCCTGGAAATTCTGCTGGGCGGAAACAGAAACGGATACAGAGAAAATTGCCAAGAACAGGATAAACCTCATGAATACGCTCATTTTTTCGTTAACTAATTGATAAAGATGCCTTGATTCTGAATAGACGATTTCGCTCGGGTCAAATTCTTTACCTTTGGCGGCTTAAATCAGGAGTGCCAAATTGGCTTAAAAAACTTTTCTGCACCCTTTTTGACTGTTAAATTTTTTAATATATCAGATCTATCTATATGCTGAATTTTATTTCGAAGTTATTCGGTGGCAGTAAAAGTGAGAAAGACGTTAAGCTGATCATGCCCATCGTTCAAAAGACCAATGCGTTTTTCAGTCAATATGAAAGCCTCTCCAATGATGCCCTGCGTAATAAGACCGTAGAGTTCCGGGAAAGGATCAAAGCTTATCTGGCCGATATTGATACGGAAATCGAAAGCCGCAAACAGGCTGCCGAAGATCTGCCCGTAACGGATATCCATAGCCGTGATGCTATTTACCAGGAGATCGATAAGCTCAAAAAAGATCGTGATAAAAAGATCGAAGAGATCCTGGCTGAGATCCAGCCGGAAGCTTTTGCAGTGGTGAAAGAGACCGCCCGTCGTTTCTCAACGAATACAGAACTGGTATCTACCGCTACGCCGCTGGATAGGGAGTTTAGTGTTAAGAAAGAGTATGTGACCATCAATGGCGATCAATCCATCTTTAAAAATACCTGGACAGCCGGTGGCGGAAAAGTTACCTGGAACATGGTGCATTATGATGTGCAGCTGATCGGTGGTAGCGTATTGCATTCAGGAAAGATCTCTGAGATGGCAACGGGTGAGGGTAAAACTCTGGTATCTACTTTACCTGCTTATTTAAATGCATTGGCCGGAGAAGGGGTGCATATTGTAACCGTGAATGATTACCTCGCCAGAAGGGATAGTGAGTGGAACGGAACCATTTTTGAATGGCTGGGATTGAAAGTGGATTGTATTGATAAACATGAACCGAACAGTGAAGCGAGAAGGAATGCGTATTTAGCAGATATCACTTATGGTACCAATAACGAATTTGGTTTTGATTATCTCCGTGATAATATGGTGCATACACCGGAAGAAATGGTGCAGCGCAAACACCATTTTGCCATGGTGGATGAGGTGGATTCCGTTTTGATCGATGATGCGAGAACGCCGTTGATCATTTCAGGTCCGATTGGCCATGTAACCGGCGAACAGCAATTCTTTGAACTGAAACCCAGAATTGAAAAACTGGTAGAGGCACAGAAAAGGGCCACCAATCAATTTTTAAATGAGGCCAAGAAAAAAATAGCAGAAGGCAATGATGATCCCAAAGATGGCGGCCTTGCTTTGTTCCGTGCACACCGTGGTTTGCCTAAGAACAATGCCCTGATCAAATACCTGAGTGAGCCGGGGATGCGCGTGAAACTGCAGAAAGCAGAGAACTTCTATCTCGCAGACCAATCCCGCGAAATGCCTACAGCCGATGCGGAACTGTATTTCTATATCGATGAAAAAAACAATTCGGTTGAATTAACTGATAAAGGTATCCAGTTGATCACCCGTTCGGGTGAAGACCCCAACTTCTTTGTGTTGCCGGATATCAGTCTTTCATTGGCAGCAACAGATAATGATGCATCGCTTACCGCAGAAGAAAAACTGCACAGGAAGGAAGCCATCATTAATGAATATTCTGTGAAAGCAGACCGGATCCACACAGTACAGCAATTATTGAAAGCCTATACCTTATTTGATAAGGATGTAGAATATGTGGTAATGGATGGCGGTGTTAAGATCGTGGATGAACAAACGGGCCGTATCCTTGATGGACGCCGTTATTCTGATGGATTACACCAGGCGATCGAGGCAAAAGAAAATGTAAAGATCGAAGCAGCCACACAAACCTATGCAACGGTAACCCTGCAGAACTATTTCCGTATGTACCACAAGTTAGCGGGTATGACGGGTACAGCAGAAACAGAAGCAGCTGAGTTGTGGGATATCTATAAGCTGGATGTGGTAACCATTCCTACCAATGTTCAAGCCATCCGAAAAGATGAGCAGGATCTGGTATTTAAAACCAAGCGTGAAAAATTCGGCGCAGTGATCGATGAGATCGTAAAACTGACTGAAGCCGGAAGACCGGTACTGGTAGGTACAACTTCTGTTGAAGTGAGTGAATTATTGAGCCGTATGCTTCGCCAGAAACAGATCGCACATAATGTATTGAACGCAAAACAGCACGCAAGGGAAGCACAGATCGTTGCCGAAGCGGGTTTTGCAGGAGCGGTTACGATTGCCACCAATATGGCTGGTCGTGGTACCGATATTAAACTCGGGCCGGGTGT
>CBHRAM010000336.1:0-4171 GCA_966076165.1 uncultured Chitinophagaceae bacterium | reverse complement strand
AGAGGTGCCTGGTACGGAACAAATAAACTCTTTTTAAATGATTTGTTCTTTGGATTTATAACCAATGTGCCGATATTGAATTAAAAAACAAAGCGGCCATTTTACATGGCCGCTTTCTTTTAACTATATCAATTGCATTTTGGCAACTTTGGGATCTACCATTGACCATTCACAAAAACTCACGATTCACGACTCACGAAAACTACTTATACATCTCCTCCTTCAACTCCTTCACCCTGCTATCTTCCAGGTATTCATCAAAGGTCATTAACCTGTCGATGATACCCTTCGGCGTTAACTCGATGATGCGGTTGGCTACAGTTTGCATAAAGGTATGGTCATGAGAAGTGATCAACACCACACCCGGAAAGGTCTGACAGCCTTCATTGAAGCTCTGGATGCTTTCCAGGTCGAGGTGGTTAGTGGGTTGGTCCAATATCACCACATTGGGGTTCTGCAGCATCATGCGGCTTACCATACAACGCACTTTCTCTCCCCCGCTCAATACATTGGTCTTTTTCTGGATATCATCGCCACTGAACAGCATTTTACCCAAAAATCCACGGATAAAAGGTTCATCGGCATCGGTTACATGTGGTGGCACGTATTGACGCAGCCAATCCATTAATGATAATCCTTCGGTAAAGAATTCCTGGTTCTCCTGAGGCAGGTAGGCTTTGGTAATGGTGGTACCCCACTCAAACTTACCGGTATCGGCCTGCATCTGGTCGCAGATGATCTCGAAGAAATTGGTTACGGCCAATGGATCACGGCTCAGGAAAGCGATCTTTTCACCTTTATTGATGCTGAAACTTACTTTATCAAACAGTTTTCTTCCGTTAATGCTCTTGCTGAGGTTCTCAATATTCAGGATCTGGTTACCCACTTCACGCAATGGCTGGAAAATGATTCCGGGGTATTTACGGTTAGAAGGTTCGATCTCTTCAATGGTCAGTTTCTCCAATGCTTTTTTACGCGAAGTAGCCTGCTTGCTCTTAGAAGCGTTTGCAGAGAATCGGGCGATAAAGTCCAGAAGGTCCTTACGCTTGTCTTCATTCTTCTTATTCTTATCATTAATCTGGCGTGCGATCAACTGAGAAGATTCGTACCAGAATGTATAGTTACCGGTAAACACTTTGATCTTGGCCCTGTCCACATCTGCCACGTGCGTACAAATGGTATCGAGAAAGTGACGGTCGTGACTTACTACCAATACAATATTCTCATAATCTGCCAGGAAATTCTCCAGCCAGCCGATGGTTTCAATGTCCAGACCGTTGGTAGGCTCATCCAATAACAGGATATCTGGGTTTCCGAACAATGCCTGGGCCAGCAATACCCTTACTTTAAAGGTGCTGGGGATATTCTTCATCAATACCTGGTGCATTTCTTCTTTCACACCCAGACTGCTCAAAAGCATACCTGCATTGCTTTCTGCTTCATAGCCACCCATCTCTCCAAATTCACCTTCCAGTTCGCCGGCTTTCATGCCGTCTTCTTCGGTAAAATCAGCTTTGGCATAAATGGCATCGCGTTCGTGCATCACATCCCATAAGCGTTTGTGGCCCATGAGTACGGTATTCAATACGGTACATTCGTCAAATTCAAACTGGTTCTGTTTCAGCACGGCCATACGCTCGCCGGGCGTGATCTCTACGGTTCCTTTATTGGGTTCGATCTCACCGCTGAGGATCTTTAAAAAAGTGGATTTACCGGCACCATTGGCCCCTATCACACCATAACAATTGCCTTTGATGAAATTGATATTCACTTCATCGAACAATACCCTCTTGCCATATGCCAGGGTTATATTTCTTGCACTGATCATGTATTTGCGCTGTTTTTCGGCGGCAAAAGTAAGGCTTAGCGTGGATTTTGGATGATATTTCGATGATCCGGTCCCGAAGGTTGTGGATACCCACCCGGTAAAGCCGGGCGACTCCTTCTGAAGCTGATTTAGATTCACAAGTTACATATATCAAAAAACTGCCTTATCTTATCCTCCTAAAACGAATTCATGAAAAAGATCCTGTTATTTGGTATTTGTTTGATAAGCCTTATTAGTGCTTTTGCCCAGGCGCCCAAAGATTCAGCCGCCCTTGCCAGAAGGGATAGTTTGCGGATGGCTAAAATGTTAAATGGCGCCGTTTACCCTTTGATCAAAGAAGCACCTATGGGCGGTGTGGTGACTATTACCAGTCCGGATGAAATGCCTGATCCGAAAATGAAATATAAACTGTTGATGAATTTTACCCAATCCGCCACTACGCCTGCCAAAGCCAAAGAGATCAATGGCGCATTGGCAGAAGTAGCCAGGATCATTAACCTGCATATTGCAGCGGGTGTTCCGCAAAAGAACCTGGAAGTGATGGTGATCGCGCATGCATCCGGACTGTTCTCCTTATTAGATGATGAACACTACCAGAAAAAATTCAAGATCAATAATCCCAATAGTAAACTGGTAAAAGAACTGATGGCTGCCGGTGTAAAATTCAGCAGTTGCGGACAGGCGATGAAATTTCTGGATATAGAAAAAGAAACGCTGATATCGGGTATCCGGTTAGCCTATTCTGCCAAGACGGTTATTTCCACCTATACACTGAAAGGTTATCAGCTTACGGATGTGAACGATTAAGAACCGGTTAATGGATGATAAGTCTTAGTACCGTGTAATTCTCACAGAGATCTCTGTATCATGTGGTACCGTTTCGTTTACCGCAGGAAAAGGTTTTCCATCGATCAATGTAAAGGAATATTGATGTCCGAGATAGGTAGTGTCTTTTTGTTTACCCTGGTCAAGGGTGAGACTAAATTGATCATTCAGTTGTACCACAACAGAAAGGGCCCCGGCCCATACACAGACGGCTCCTTTCGGACAACGTGAATCCATGACCTTGGTGACTTTTGCACCCAGATCGGAATCGCAGGAATTAAAAATGGGAACCGGCTGCATGGGTGTAAACACAACCGTATCGCCGGATGCATAGGCCTTGCAGCCATTGTCCATACTGCTTTTATCGCAGGATGCTGACATGCCGGCGATCAGGCAGAACATTATGACGATAAAAAATGGTTTTTTCATGTTTAATAAAAGCTGATCAATACATAAAATTACAATGGGTATTGAATATTTTCTAACCACTTATCCATTTTCACAAATGATAAAAGGCCTTCGAAAATTAAGTAAGTTTACGGTTCAATAGTTTTGTTATGCCTGAGCAAAAAATCAATGCCGCCTCCCGCCGGTCCTTTATCAAAAATGTGTCATTTGCCACTGCCTTTTTATTAACCGGGAACCTGCGCAAACTTTCAGCAACAGAACTCTATCAGATGCGCAGCAAAGTGGCCATGCGTTTTGCCGTGGCTTCCGATGCACATTATGGACAACCCAATACGGCATTTGATGAGATGATCGAAAAAGTGACCGGGCAGATCAACCTCTTTCACAAAGAGAACCCGCTTGATTTCTGTGTGATCAATGGCGACCTGATCCACAATGAAAAACCCTTATTGCCCAAAGTAAAATTGAAACTGGATGCCTTAACCATGCCCTGGCATGTAACCCGCGGCAATCATGATATGGTAACAGAAGACGAATGGAAAGCCGTATGGAATAAACCGTTGAACTATGATGCCGTTGTAAAAAAGAATGCTTTGATCTTAGGTGACACTTCCAATGAAAAAGGCACGTATCTATCTCCTGATCTGGTTTGGCTTAAAGAAAAACTGGAGGAACATAAAAAAAGAAAACATGTTTTCCTCTTTCTCCATATTCCCCAGGCAAAATGGACCGCAAACGGAATTGACACCCCCGCATTTTTCGAATTGATCCGCCAATACCCCAACCTCAAAGCCGTTTTTCACGGCCACGAGCACGACCAGGACGGCGTAAAAATGGACGGCAAGATCCCCTTCTTATTCGATTCACACATCGGCGGCAGCTGGGGAACCGCTTACAAAGGATTTCGCGTTGTTGAACTAATGGAAGATGGCACCATGGTTACCTATATGATGAACCCTTCCGAGAAAATGCCGGCACTCACCTATTAATTTCGTGAGTGGTGAATCGTGAGTATTGAATACAGTTGTAATTTTTAATTATTAATTTCTAATTATTAATTATTAATTAAAATCACCATTCCGCCCTCGCGCTCGGCCCAGCATCCAGTGT
>CBHRAM010000335.1:0-4174 GCA_966076165.1 uncultured Chitinophagaceae bacterium | reverse complement strand
TCAGAACCGATCGGACGATTTCGCCGGCTCCTTGCTGGCCGTGTCCTTCCGTGTTCCTCCGTGTACCAATTCTTCCCCCGTGCCTCCCGTTCGTGTTCTATGCGATGCGAACACCATTTGAGAAATCTCTGTAATGCGAAATAGGCCTCGCGCTTCCAAACGCATATACAAAACGGCCGAATAAAGTACTCCTGCCGGAATGCATCACTTCCAGCCAGGAAGGTAATTGCTTACCATCTTTCTGAATAGTAATATCCCATCTTCCTTCAAGCTTGGTATCAACCATGGCCTGGGCAAATGATTTTGTAGAAAAGGCTGTGATCAGCAATAAGGCTGTCATGAGTGTAGGGTAAACCAATCTTTGTTTCATAGGTTCAATAATTAGGTAGGCTAAGTTACTTATTCTAAGCACAAACTGATTCGTCGGAAAAAGAAATGGTCGGGAACCCCAAATTTTCAAAATGTTGTAATTTTCGGGAAATCCCGATCACGAAACAGAACATTTATTGCTGTTTTGCATTATATTATACTATGGAACTTATTACGTCTACCATGATCGATACCTGGGACAGGTTTTTCAGGGCTAATTTTATCAATAGCCTTACCGGTTTCAAATCTGTCAACCTGATCGGTACGGCCGATGCCTCTGGGAAAACCAATCTCGGTATCTTCAGCAGCATTGTACATATCGGCTCTAACCCACCCTATATAGGTTATATCAACAGGCCCGTAGAAGCAGCCCCTCATACCATCGCCAATATCCGGGAAACCAAACTGTATACCATCAATCATATACATCCCGGGTTTATTGAGAAAGCGCATCAGACCAGTGCCAAATATCCGGCAGAGATCAGCGAGTTTGATGCAGTAGGTCTTACACCCCAGTTCAGAAATGGTATTACGGCACCTTTTGTACAGGAGAGCAAGGTCAAATATGCACTCGAACTGGAAGAGATCATTCCTATTCAATGGAACAATACTTTTCTGGTGATCGGGAGGGTCTTATGCGTCTTACTGGAAGATGAGATCACTTCCGGACGCGACGGATATTTACATCTAGACAAAGTGGAAACCGTTTGCAGTAATGGAATGGATGGCTATTACAGCACGGAACTGATCGATCGTTTTACGTATGCGAAACCGGATAAACAACCGGAAAAGATCAGATAACCCTATCAATGCATATGCCTACGTTTGATAATGCCGCCGGAAGCTTCTTTGATGGTACTGGCAAATACAAAAGCTTTAGGGTCTATCTCGGCAACAAGATCGCGGAGTTTACGTAATTCCAAACGGGTGATCACTGTGAAGATAATATCGCAATCATCGTGTACTTCAAATTTACCGGGAAGGTATCCCCGTTCACCTTTGTAAACTGTGATACCCCTACCCAATTCATTTACCAGCCTGTATTTGATGATCTCGCTGTTGGATGATATAATAGTCACACCGGTATACGCTTCAATTCCTTCTACAACATAATCCACCGTTTTGGATGCGGTGAAATAAGTAAGCATGGAATATAAAGCAGTAGGCAGTCCAAAATGAAAAGCGGCAATACTGAAAATGATGATATTTAAAGCAAGGATAATTTCACTGATGGAAAAACTGGAACGGCGCCAGGCAAAAACGGCCAATACTTCAATCCCATCTACCGCACAACCGGCCCGCATGGTAAGCCCGATACCGATGCCAAGAAAAAATCCGCCAAAAATGGATACCAGCAATTTATCGTCAGTGATAATCGGATAAGGAAGATAATATAAACATAACCCCAACAGAATGATACAGACAAAGGTTTTGATCGCAAAACTGTAATTGATCCCCTTCATCGATAGCAGAATAAAAGGCAGGTTGGCAACCAATATCACCACGGCAAGATTTACATGATAGATCTCATGTATCAAAAGAGAGATCCCGGTAACACCCCCATCAAAGAACTGGTTGGGTACCAGAAAGCCTTTTAAAGCAAAAGCGGCCGTTAACACACCAATCACAATAAAAACAAGATCCTGTATGAACCCAAGGTCAAAATGTACATGCTTTCTTTTTTTCTCTTCGTGTGCACGCGTCGTTAAGAGATGCAGGTTTTGTTTTTTCTTATGGGTATACGTTCCCCTTGCTGTATCTGTATAATATTGGTGTCCCTCAATAAAATCAACCTGGTATTGGATCCATTCGTCATACGTTTTTATAACCACCAGGTTACGTAACTCTTTGTACAATTTTTTGGACTGTGGAAAATAGCTATCCGTGCCAATATAGAGCAGGTCTGCATCACAAAGGATCTGTCCCAGTTTATCAGTGGCCGTTTGCGGTATATGCGTGGTCATGATCAGCGCACAGATCTGTTCTATCTGGGTTTCAGTATAACCAAAACCGGGTAGTGTTTTCCTCGCCAGGTCGCAGGAGATCGTTTCATGGTCTTTATAGCTTTCAAGAAATCCGCTATCATGGTATAATGCAGCTGTAAGCAGGATGGTAAGCTCTTCTCCGGTTACCCCTTCCGCTTCAGCCAAAATACGTGCATTGTTAAGTACCTCTTTCGTATGATGTACATTGTGGTATGCCAGAGATTTAGGGATCTCTTTCTCTAATTTAGTTATGATAAACGAGTGGACCTTCTCAAAATGCATATTCGCAGGGTTATTTCATCCATAAATCAGGCCCGGAGCCCCGGGCCATTCGTATACAAATTAGGATAAAATTTCTAGATACCGCCATTAGCCTCCTCAGAAAATAGGGGTGCCAGCATACCATTTTTTAATTATCTTTCACAAAGAAGCCCCCAAAAGAAAGGGAACCATCGCCACTCCCTGAGTCTTAACCAAAACTATCAAACCAATCCATCACATTTATGGGTAAGTCTCTTTTCGGTAATATGCTGATCCGTCAAACCGTACAATTACCAATTGTTTAAAATAGCCAGATGAAAATATGTAAAATAATACTGCTTGTATGGTTGCCCGTTTTTTCTTTGGCGCAGGTAAACCCTCTTTATATTGAACCTACAAAAAAACAGGCCGACAGTCTGCGGCTTGCGCTAAAAAAAGAAATAAACGATACACTCAGAATGGCGGCCTATAGGGAACTTGCCCTGTATTATCTGGATTTTAACTCCGACAGTGCTTTATTTTTTGCAGAAAAAGATCTGCCGCTGGCAAAAAAATTAAACTTAAAATTATGGGAAGCTGATGCACTGGATTTACTCGGTCTCAGTTCGTCTACCCAGGGTAATTACGTGAAGTCGCTCAGTTCATACAATGCTGCACTGCAAATTATGGAAAGCAGAGAGTCTGAAAAAAATATCTGGAATATTTCAAAATTCACGAATAGCACGGTACCTGAATTTGCCCGGTTAAGTATGCTGGCTACCATTCAAAGTGACGCTGCTGGTTTGTATGCAGCCACAGAGAATTATGACAAGCAGTTGAAAACGATACAGGATTGTTTTAAGAATGCATTGAGGATAAAAGACAAAACACTGCTTTCACAAGTCTCCCGTAGCCAGGGCATGATGTATTTACGGGAAAACAAATTAGACGCAGCATTGGCATCTTTCAAGGAATCTCTTGTTTATTCCGATCAGGTAGGGTATAATAAATATCGAAGCTCCAGTTATATTAGCATGGGCAATATTTATGTAAAGAAACAGCTACCTGATCTGGCGTTAAAAAGTTATTTGCTGGCATTGCAATCTGGTAAAGAACAAAATAATTCAGCCGGTATAGGAGGCACCTATATAGCTATGGCCGAGTATTATAACAAACTTGGCAAAAACGATTCTGCACTTTATTATGCCAGATTAGGGTTAACAACAATTCAAAATATAGGTCAGGTATCGAGCCTCACCATAGCTTACAGCACTTTGGCAACGATTTATCAGAGCCAAAAAAAATCAGATAGTGCATTTATTTACCTGCAGCTTGCCACGGCTGCCAAAGACTCTTTGATGAGCCTGGGAAAAATAAAACAACTGCAGAATATAGGTTTTGAGGAACAGCTTCGGTTACAGGAACTGGAAAAGGAAAAAAAGGAGAATGCAAATAAAGTCTGGAGATACGCATTACTTACTGGGCTTTGCGTTTTTTTTGTAATTGGTATGATACTCTACCGGAACAACAGTCAAAAACAAAAAGCCAATAAGGTCTTAGAAACAACCCTTACTAATTTA
>CBHRAM010000334.1:0-4175 GCA_966076165.1 uncultured Chitinophagaceae bacterium | reverse complement strand
CCGATGAGGAAGATGTGAAGCGGAACTGGGAGAAACTGAAGATGAAAGAAGGGAAAAAATCTGTTCTCAGCGGTGTGCCGCCTTCTTTGCCGGCAGTGGTAAAAGCCACCCGCATACAGGAAAAAGCCAAACAGGTGGGTTTTGAGTGGGATAATAAAGAAGATGTATGGAAGAAAGTAGAAGAAGAGATCGGTGAGTTGCATGAAGCCGTTCTGGAGGGCAACCAGGCCCATGTGGAAGAAGAATTCGGGGATGTATTGTTCAGCCTGGTAAATTATGCACGGTTTTTGCAAGTAGATGCGGAAGGGGTACTCGAAAAGACCAACAGGAAATTCATCTATCGCTTTCAACAAATGGAATCCATTGCCATAGCCCAGGGTAAAAAGCTCGAAAACCTGACGCTGGCCGAAATGGATGCCATCTGGAACGAAGTGAAAAAGCAAAACATCCATACTTGATCCACGCATTAAAACAGTCGGCCTATAAACATGGATACCTGGTCATAACGGCCGCATGGTTATATACGCTTTCTTTTATCTTCAGTAACTACTGGAGTTATCATTCCTCCCCCCAGAAAGTGCAAAGCAAGATCGAGAGCCGCCTGCACGCCCTGGAGCAACGTTTTGAAACGATCGTAACCGATACGGCCCTGATCACTTCACTGACCGATCCCGCCAAAGCAGTAACCGTTTCTGACGAGATAGGTTTATTTATTTACAACCCCTCTTCCGGATTCCACGGCCCTTCACTCATTTACTGGAATACCAACCGGATGTATGTGAACACTGAGGACCTTTCTTTGCAAGACAGCAGTTATTTTATGGAAACCCAGAACGGTTCGTTTGAGATGATCAAAAGAACTGTGAACATTGCTAATGCAAAGAGGCTCGTGATAGCCATGTTGCCCATTCGCTGGTCCTATTTTATCGAGAACAAATACCTGCATTCCGATTTCGACGGGTTTACCAACCTGACCGAACAATATGAGATCAGTAAAAATACAAAGGGCTTACCGGTGTTTAGTGCTGCCGGGCAGGAACTTTTCCGGATAGCATTAAAACCCGGAAAATCATTTATCGCGTATGATGTGGTGACCATTGTTCTCCGTGTTCTTTCCATTATTTTTTTATTGATCTTTCTGCATTCACTGGCATTGGAGCTGGTTAGCCAGTACCAGTTCAAGACAGGGTTTCTTTTTTTATTGCTTTCGGTAGCTTTGCTGCGGTTGATCACGTATCAGATTCCTTTCCCTTTTGATTTCAGTAAACTTCCCTTGTTCGATCCCTCGGTATATGCATCTAATTTTCTGCATCCTTCCCTGGGCGATCTGTTTGTGAATGCAGTGCTTTTATTCTGGCTGGTTAGTTTCTATCAATCGCATAGCGACCATCTTCCCTGGTTCCGTTACCAGTTACCTAAAAAAGTAAAGCAGTATGGTAAGCTGTTTATTTTTACAGCTATCGGTTTCGGGCTGGCAGGGGTGATCATCAGCCTGGTGCGTGATTCAAAGATCTCTTTTGATGTAACCAATTTTTTCAGCCTGAATATTTATAGTGTCAGCAGTTTTGTGATCTTATGTTTGCTGGTACTTTCCTTTTTCCATTTTTCCCAGATCCTGCTTAAGCATTCCATCAAAGAGAAGGAACCCCTGGCGTATCAATGCCTGGCGGTGGCACTCTACAGTTTTGTGTTCCTGCTATTCTCGGCCAATACAAGTGTACCGGTATACCTGTGTGTAATGGGCTGGCTGCTGGCTTATGTGTGCCTGCTTAATTTCAGAAAAAAAGATATCGACCTTCCTTTGCTCCGTTCTTCTTTTTTTATTTTCTGGGTGATGTTGTTTGCCATGTCCATTGCCGCCATGGTGATCTTTGAGAACCGGATCGTTGAATTCGGGCAAAGAAAAAGGATCGCTGAAAAACTGGCTTTGCAAACGGATCCTTCGGGCGAGAACCTGCTGAGTATTGCTGCAACCAACCTGGATGACCCTTTTCTTGTAAATAATTTTCACCGCTTATCGGGTAGTGAGTATTCCAATAAATTCATCAAGGACAGCCTGATCAACCAGAATTTTTCAGGCTATCTCAATAAGTACGATACGCGGATCTATACTTTCGACAGCTCTTTTCACCCGCTGTTTAACGAAGATTCCGTTAAATACGCCACTCTAAAAACGATCATCCTTAACCAGGCCAAACCTACCGTGATCCCTGAATTATACAGTTATGATAATTCTGTGGAAGGCTTCAGTTATATCTACCAGAAACCGATCAGGAATGGCGAGGATACCATTGGCTACCTGTTTGTAACCGTAAAATCGAAACGCTATAAAAGCGAAGCACTGTATCCTGAGTTGTTTAACCAGGTGCAGGATATCGCTTCTGACCTGAACACGAATTATGCGTATGCCGTGTATAACAAGGGCCGCATCATTAACCATTTTAATACCTATGGGTTCCCCTCTGTTTTGAACAAGGACCAGATCCCGCCATTTGAATTCTCTTTTAAACAGGTGGGTAATTTTAATGAGCTATGGTTCAACAGCGGTAATGATAAGCAGGTATTGGTGGTAAAAAGAAGTACCTGGCTGATGGAGTCGGTTACATTGTTCGCATATCTTTTCTGTTCTTTCTTAAGTATCATTCTCCTTTTCCACCTGGGCGGGTATGTATTGAAAACAAGGTTCCGGTGGAAGGAACTGAAACAGTTATTGCGACTGAATATCCGTGCGCAAATTCAGGCAACGATCATTTTCCTGAGTGTTTTCTCTTTTATTGTGATCGGTATTGCCACGATCTCTTTTTTCATTATCCGGTTTCATAATAATAATGAAGAACGCCTGTCAAAGTCCATCCAGGTAATGGCCAATGAAGTGAATAATAAAATGAATTCTTTATCGGCCTTTGACGACCTGCCGGATAATATCGGGATCCGCACCGTGCTGGAAAAGACCATTGCCGAAATTTCTGATCTGCATAATGTAGATATCAACTACTATAACCTGTCGGGCAACCTCGTGATCTCAACACAACCTTATATCTATAATAAACACTTGCTCAGTTCATTGATGGAGCCTGCTGCTTACCGTCAATTACAGGCAGGGCATAGTATCCGCTATCTGCAATCAGAGAAAGTGGGTTCGCTGGAATACCTGAGTATCTATGTTCCCTTAACGGATGATACGGGTAACAACTATGCGTATCTCAATATTCCCTATCTCAATTCACAAAATGAACTGAACCAGGAGATCTCAAGCTTCTTGGCCACACTGATCAACCTGAATGCTTTTATTTTTCTGGTGGCAGGTGCGATCGCTTTCTTTTTAACCAGCCGCATCACCGCGTCCTTCAGCCTGATCGGTAAGAAGATGCAGGAGATGAACCTGGGCCAGATCAACGAATCCATCAGCTGGAACCGGAATGATGAGATCGGGATGCTGGTGGATGAATACAACAAGATGGTAAAGAAACTGGAGCATAGTGCCCAGGCATTGGCGCAAAGCGAGCGGGAAGGGGCATGGCGTGAAATGGCGCGGCAGGTGGCCCACGAGATCAAGAACCCGCTTACACCCATGAAGCTGAGCATCCAGTACCTGCAGAATGCTATACAGAAAGGATCACCCAATGTAAAAGAACTCTCCGCAAATATGGCGGTTACATTGATTGAGCAGATAGACCAGTTATCAAAGATCGCCGGCGATTTTTCGCAGTTTGCCAATATCGGTAATGCAAGGATTGAACGCTTTGACAGCACAGAGATCATTTCATCGCTGATCAGGCTTTACAGTTCCAATCCCCGAATCCATATTGAATGGTATAAAGAAGATGGCAGCTACTACGTATTGGCCGATAAAGTACAGATCAACCGCCTCTTCACCAATCTCCTTCAGAATGCGGTGGAAGCGGGTGAGGGGAAAGACACGATCATACATGTTACCATCCGCCAGAAAAATGAGAACGGACAGATCCTGATCTCCGTACAGGACGATTCCGGCGGCATACCCGAGGGTATGAAAGAAAATATATTCACCCCCAACTTCACCACCAAATCATCCGGCACCGGTCTGGGATTGGCTATCTGCAAAGGCATCGTAGAACAAGCCAACGGACAGATCTGGTTCGAATCGGAAGAAGGAGTAGGGACGACGTTCTATGTAAGATTACCGCTTGGTTGAG
>CBHRAM010000333.1:0-4190 GCA_966076165.1 uncultured Chitinophagaceae bacterium | reverse complement strand
TCTTATTGGTATTGGAAGAGCCGGGTATGCAGGCCGGACAGATCGCGGAGCAATTGCAGTTAACCCCCAGCACCATTACACGGTTAATTGAGAAGCTGGAAGAAAGAAAGCTGGTGATCCGTGCTACGGAAGGCAAACTGACCAATGTATATCCTACACAGAAAGGCAAGGACCTGAAGCCGCAATTAAAGCAATGTGTAGAAGAGTTCCATGAAAAATATGTAAAGATCCTGGGCAAGGAGGAAAGCAAAACCTTTATCCGGAACATGAATATCATGGCCGATAAATTAGAAGTGTAAATTTTTTTGTTCAATCATTTGTATATACAAATATTATATACCCTAAACACAAACTATGAAATACGTAATCACCGGCGGAGCCGGAAACATTTCGAAGCCTTTGGCTTTACAATTATTGAAAGCGGGACATGATGTGACCGTTATTGGACGTAATGCCGCAAACCTGGCAGAACTAACCGAAGCAGGCGCAAAAGCTGCCATCGGTTCTGTGGATGACCTTGCTTTTTTAACCGCAGCTTTTACAGGTGCTGATGCGGTTTATACAATGGTTCCTCCTGTGCATAGTGCAACAGACTGGAAAGCACATATCGGAAACATTGGAGAAAAATATGCACAGGCCATAAAAGCTGCCGGTGTAAAATATGTGGTGAACCTTAGCAGTATCGGTGCCCATTTACCGGATGGTGTTGGCCCGGTAAGCGGTTTGTACCGCGTTGAGAAAGCATTGAACGCCTTATCTGAAGTAAACATCAAACATTTACGCCCGCCTTATTTCTACAATAATCTGTTGGCTAATGTTGGGATGATCAAAGGCATGGGCATCATCGGTGCCAATTTTGTGGCTGCCGAAGGAAAATTTCCAATTGTGGCTCCGGTAGATATTGCTGCGGTTGCTGCTGAAGAATTGTTACCGCTTTCCTTCACAGGCCATAGTGCTCGCTATTTCGCCAGTGATGAAGTATCAACAGACAAGATCGCTTCTGTACTGGGTGCCGCTATCGGCAAGCCGGATCTGAAATGGGTTGCTTTTACAGACGAGCAGGCATTGGGTGGAATGATCCAGGCAGGTTTGCCGGAAGAGATAGCTAAGAATTATGCGGAGATGAATCATTCCATTCAAACAGGCGCCATGTTTGAGGATTATTTCAAAAACCGTCCTTCCGTTACCGGAAAAATCAAACTCGAAGATTTCGCGAAAACATTTGCGGCTGTGTACAATGCCTGATAAACCTCCGGAAGAGTCATGCAAAAGATCATATTCAGAGAAACAGGAAATCCAGGAGAAGTGCTTACCATGATTGAAGAGGGCATTGCTATGCCTTCTGAAAATGAGGTACAGATAAAGATCATGGCTAGGCCTATCAATCCTTCGGATGAAATGTTTATCAAAGGCATTTATCGGATCAAACCTGAGTTTCCGCAAACAGCCGGGTTAGAAGCTGCCGGGATTATTGAGTTCACCGGCAAACATATAGATCCATTGCTTATTGGTAAACATGTATCCTTCAGAACAAAAGGTACCTGGGCCGATAGGGTCAATGTGCCGGTACAATCAATCAAGATAGTCCCTGAAAGCATCCCGTTTGAAATAGCCTGTCAGCTCAGCCTCAACACGCTAACCGCCTGTGCACTCTTACAGGAAGCAGCACCCACAAAGGATTCATGGCTTTTATTGAATGCAGCCAATTCATCCTTAGGCAAACAGGTGATACAGATGGCTGTGGCAAAGAAGATCAATGTGATAGCGGTTGTTCGAAAAACGGAACAGAAAGAAGGGTTGCTTAAGCTTGGTGCCAGAAAAGTTATTAATGCTGAAACTGAAGACCTTGTTGCGGAAACACTTTCCGTAACACCCACCGGAACAAATGCCATCCTGGATGCGGTGGGTGGTGCACAGGCTTCTCTTTTCTATAAGATACTGGCACCGTTTGCAAAGGTGCTGATCTATGGCAGATTAAGTAATGACCCTGTTTCCTATTTGAACGGAGATCTCATCTATAAAAATGTCACCATTAAAGGATTTGGCATTGATGCATGGCTTCAACAACAAAGTGCAAAAGAAATAGATGATGCCTGGGATCATATCATTAACAGCGTGGTTACAGGAAAACTGAATCCGGGATTTGAAAAGCAATATCCACTTGCCGAATTCAAAACAGCGATCGCAGAATATCAAACAAATTCAACAAGAATCATTTTACATTAAACCAAAAAAATATGTCAAAGAAAATCGCACTGATCACCGGTGCCAATAAAGGAATCGGTTTTGAGACCGCCCGTCAACTGGGCAAAGAAGGAGTTACCATTATCGCTGCAGCGCGTAATGCAGAAAAAGGGAATCATGCAGTAGAAACCCTGAAAAAAGAAGGCATTGATATCGAATTCCTGAAACTGGATGTAGATAAAGAAGCTGATATCAAAGCAGCTGTAGACTACATCGGTTCTACATACGGCAAACTTGATATCTTAGTAAACAATGCAGGTATCCAGGTTGAAAGTGAGAATTGGGGAACCAACAACACAACAGATATTAGTGAAAAAGCTTTACGTGAAACACTGGACACAAATTTTTTCAACGTGGTAAAACTCACAAATGCTTTATTGCCATTGATCAAAAAGAGTGAAGCAGGGCGTATTGTAAACCTTAGCAGTATCTTAGGCTCGCTCACATTACATGCAGATCCGAATTCGCCTATTTATTCTTCCAAGCTGTTTGCGTATGATACTTCTAAAACAGCCCTGAATTCCTATACCATCCACCTGGCAGCCGCTTTGGCCGATACAAAGATCAAAGTAAATGCTGCGCATCCGGGTTGGGTAAAAACAGATATGGGTACCGATGCGGCTCCCATGGAAATTACCGACGGTGCAAAAACATCGGTGGCTCTCTCATTGTTAAACGCAGATGGCCCTACAGGAAAGTATATTCATTTGGGGAATGAGTTGCCTTGGTAGGGAATATTGAATATTGAACAAGGAATAAAGAATTTTGAAGTGTATGACTCATTCATGATTCAATATTCCTTGTTCAATATTCGATATTTATTTATTTTTCATCATGAATTTTGACTTATTCCGCAAAAGCCTTTTAGAAACCAGGCCACCCAAGGATCTGTCTCTTCCCTTACAGGCATTATGGTATGATGCCAAAGGTGATTGGCATACAGCTCATGATCTGATCAATGATCTGGAAGACAAAAGTTCTGCCTGGGTGCATGCCTATCTTCATCGAAAAGAAGGTGATATTGGTAATGCGGGGTATTGGTACAGAAGAGCCGGGAAAAGCCCATCTACCTTATCTCTAAAAGATGAATGGACTGAATTGGCGCAAGCTTTATCAGCCGGCTGAAGCGTGTTTCATCATACCAAGGATCATATCCGGATCAGGACAATTCAGTAAATACTTGTCCCTTTCACTGAATCTGCAAACACCGGGATAATCTCCTTTCTTTCCCTCCATATCCATGATCAGTTGAAAATGCAGGTGTGGCGGCCAATGTCCGTTTTCTTTGGGCTCACCAAAATGCGCGATGAGTTCTCCGGATCGTATTTTTTTCCCTTCTGTTAAACCTTCCAGGTCTTTTAGTGAAAGATGTCCGTATAGACTATGAAAAGAAAGATCATTCCATTCATGATATAGAATAATGGTTGCTCCATAATCGCCATACTGGTCATTAAAGGCAAAACTGTGTACAATACCATCCAATGGAGCGAATACAGGTGTTCCGGCTTTACCCCATATATCAATTCCTAAATGCAGTCGCCGGGGTTCTTCATTGGGTGCAGCTGAATCAAATACTTTACTGCGGCTATATACGGTTCTATGTTCATTGTAACCGCCTATACCATAGGTAGCATCCGCATCTCTTAACTGTTTAGATACCCAGGCAGAAAACAGGTCAATATTTTCTACCACTTCTGCGGTGAGTGCTTTATTCGTATCTGTAAAATCAAGCAGCAAAAGTTTATCGGTAGCACTGTGGTAAGGTACAACTGCAGACAGTTCTGTCATGGCCAGCCATTTATAAAGATGGGTTTTCTGCATTACCTGCTGTTTGTATGGGTAGAATACCCTTCAAAACTAAAGCATAGATCATCAAGAAAATCATTCGATCATGATTCTGTTACCTGCTGAAACGATATTCGTTTCGTAAGATCCATGTATCCGTT